>JBDKKQ010000066.1:0-2942 GCA_039796015.1 Verrucomicrobiota bacterium | reverse complement strand
CTCGCTGGCCGAGTCGTCAATCCACATAGGCAAATTCATTCAAATTGATCAGGGCCCGGCACAGTTCAGGCAGGCTCCGTCGGCGCAGGAGACGCAAACAGGCCTCGTGTTCCTCCGGTTTCGGTTCGCGCTGCAGGGCGATGCGAAAGACGTGTCGGACCTGGGCCTCGGGCTCATTCCCCACCTCCTGACGCACCCGTTTGGCCATCTCTTGGGAGGCCTCTACCGCCAGCGGTGAATGCAGCAACGACAACGCTTGGGGCGCGACCGTCGAGCCCGTCCGGCGGGCGCAGGAGGTGGAGTTTTCCGGCAAGTCGAAGGTCTCCATGAAGGGCACCCGCACGGTGCGTTTCTGGACCAAAAATACGCTACGAACCGACTGCCGCTCTCGGGGTGACGGATACCACCCCTTGGTTCGGGTGGCGTTGTCGTCAAGGAAAGCCGGATTGGCCTGGAGGATCTCGGCCGGCAAGTCGGGCCATACGGGGCTTCCCCCGCTCACCAGTTGCAACGAGCCCGAGGTGGCCAGCAGCGCATCGCGCAACTGCTCGGCCGACAGCCGTCGCGGACTGCGGCGGAAACTTAAGGATTCTGACAAGGAACCTGGATCAACGACCGCCTGTCGGTAGGCCGCACTGAGCACCACGGTCCGGTGCAAATGCTTCACTGACCACCCGCCGCGCACGAACTCCGCGGCCAACCAGTCCAGCAACTCCGGGTGGCTAGGGCGGCTTCCGGCTAGGCCGAAGTCATTGGGAGTATCCACCAACCCCTGGCCGAAGTGCTGTTGCCACAGACGGTTCACGAAAACTCGCGCGGTGAGTGGGTTTTCAGGCGAAGCAATCCATCGCGCCAAGGCCAACCGACGGCCCAGTGTCTTGGGATTGGCAGGCTTAGGAATCACCGCAGGATTCGGGTCGAGGATTGAAAGGAATCCGGGCACCACCGGTTGGCCCAGCCTTTTGTGGTCTCCCAACACCAGAATCCGCGTCTCTGCCGGACGAGTCTCCTGATCGGTCATCAAGAGACCCGTGGTGAACTCACGCCGAGCAGAATTAATTTGGGTGATTTGTTTTTCGAGTTCGGCATTAAGGGTTTTGGCGTCTCCTTCTAAGGCTGCCTTTAACTCCGATTCCTTGGGCTCTACCTGTTTGCGCAAGTTCGCCACGCGCGAGCGGCGCTCTTCCGGATGCCGATCGTCGGGGTCTTTGAGCCACTGGCGCTCTTCATCGGTGAGTCGGGTCAACCGTTCAGCCCGGAGGCGTTCTCGATGCGGCGCCAAGAGCGTCTGACGGCGCACTTCAACTTCGTCTCGCTGGCGCTCGAGGCCGGCGTTGTGCTCCCGGATAGCCGCCTGATCGGCGACCAAGTCCAGCGGCAGGTCATCGGCGAATTTCACGCCTTCAAAAAACGCCCGTAGTCGGAAGTGGTCGGCCTGCAACAGCGGATCGAACTTGTGGTCGTGACACCGGCAGCAGGACATCGTGAGTCCCAAGAAAGCACTGCCGGTCGTCTCGGTCAGATCGGCCATCAATTCGGCCCGGCTGCGGTCCTGTTCGTTGAACAACCCGGCCGCATTGTCGTGAGGACCTAGGCGCAGGTAACCCGTGGCCATCAACGCATCCTGCTCGGAGACATCGCGCGGGGGGCCTTCCAGCAACTCATCGCCCGCCAATTGCTCGAGAATGAAACGGTCGAAGGGCTTGTCGGCATTGAAGGCCCGGATCACGTAGTCGCGGAACCGCCAAGCCCGGGGTCGAAATTCATCCCAATCGAACCCGTTGCTATCGCTGTAGCGGACCACATCAAGCCACTGGCGCGCCTGGTGTTCTCCATAGCGCGGGGAAGCCAGCAAGCGATCGACCAAACGCTCATAGGCCTGCGATGCCGATCCCCCGGCGCTCCGCAACTCCTGAACGCACTCCCGCTCAAAGGATTTAACGTCCTCCACCGAGGGCGGAAGGCCTGTCAGATCCAGGCTCAACCGGCGAATCAACGTCCGCGAATCGGCTTCGGGCACCCTCAATTCAGAAGACCTCGGCAAACCCGACTGAAGCCATGCGTCCAACGGGGATCGCCGGGTTGTTGGCTCGGCCGTCAAAGAATCCACCGAAGGAACCCCTTGAAGCTTCACCGGGCGAAGCGACCAAAGATCGAGACGCTGCCCACCGAAAATGCGGACGACTGGATTACGCGGGTCTTCCCACGCGTTGCCGAGGCTGCCGGTCGGTGCCGCATCGGCCCAGGCCGCAAACGACACCAGGCAACCCCAGATCGCAAAGATCAGTTGGATGCGCCGGAGGGAAATCACAAGACGACTTTCGCCCCGCACCCCACACGATGTCCAAGGTAAAGCCTACCGGACTCCTTGCTCGACGGCCGAAGCCGTGGGCAAGGTAACGCATGTTCGTGACGCCCCAGTCGGGAACGCGGCGACGCTTCCTGGGATCGATGGGCACCGGCTTCGGTGCGCTCGCGCTTCAGGCGTTGACTGGACTGGAAGCCCAGGCGGCGGCCACCCGGACAGGGCCCGATCCTCTCAATCCGTTTGCGCCGCGGCCGGCCCCGCTGCCTCCGAAGGCCAAGTCGGTCATTTTCCTCTTCCTGGTCGGTGGCCCCTCGCAAATCGATACCTTCGACTACAAACCGCTGCTCCAGAAGCTCCACGGAAAACCGGTCCCGGAGTCGTTCCGAGATGCGGTCAAGGCCACCCGCTTCGCCAATGTATTCCACGGCTGCAAAGACGAGTTGATGGCCAGCCCGTTCACCTGGTCGCAGCATGGCCAGTCTGGGCTGTGGGTCAGCAACCTCATGCCGCACGTCACCCGGCATGCCGATGACTTGTGCGTGCTGCACTCGCTTCAGGCCGATTCCAACAACCACGCGCCCGCAAGCTACCAACTCCACACCGGCGACATCCGACCGGGCAAGGCCAGCCTGGG
>JBDKKQ010000065.1:0-3050 GCA_039796015.1 Verrucomicrobiota bacterium | reverse complement strand
ACAAGTCGGCCTGCCGCAGCACGTTCTCGATGCGATAATCGCCGCCCACGCGGACCGGCCCATACTGCGCTCCCAGCCATCCAGCCCAGTTGCCAGACTTAAATTCCTTGAACTCATTCCCCTCGGGACACGGATCCAGGAGGATGAAATTGGGCACCGGATTATCAAGGTGCCCCAACTGCTGGGCCAACACCGACCCGAGCACCGGACGCACGAACGGCGGCCGAGGAGCCGAGCCCCGATTGAGCAAGTTGATGCCCTGCAAGTGCTCGTTCTGGTCGGTCTTCATGCAGCGCACCACCGCGAGCTTGTCTGCGATGGTGGCGCATCGGGACATCAAGCTGCTGAAGTGGACGCCCGGAAGCTTCGTGGGGATCGACCGAAACGGGCCGGCACTGATGCGTCCCGGCTTGGGATCCCAGGTTTCGAACTGACTGGGCGCACCACAAAGCCACAACAGAATGCACCGTTTGGCGGTGCGCTTGGCCTGCTGGGCAAAGGCGGGCAGCGAGAAGAGCCCCGCCCAACTGCCGAGCGACACGGTTCCGGCCGCGCCCAGGCCGGTGAGGAACTTCCGCCGGTGCAGGACGTGATCAGGTTGACCGCAGGTGGCACCGGCCATTCCAGGGATGTTTCTGTGCGGGTCTTGGGGCGGTATCATGAGGTCAGTGGTTCACCTGAAATTCCACCCCGGACATTAACGCCCACAGGAACTGCGAACGCCCCCCCTGCCCCGAATGATCAGCCAAGTAGGCCAGACTTGCTTGAAGTTCTTCGCGGTCCGGGCTGCGGCCCAATACGGCCTGAAAGGCGGTCTTTACCCGGGCCTTGTCATCAGGCAACGCGGACAGACGCTCTGCTAAATTACCTGCCTGGGGCTGGAGCAGCGGTTCGAGGATCGGTGAGTTGGACAAAAACAATGCCTGCTGAAGGGTGGCATTGTATTCCGGCGCGAACAGGTTGGGAAAATCCCGCACCAGCGCTCGCCGGACCGAAGCATCATCCCGCGCCGATCCCGACTTGCCGTCCGCTTTCCAGGGGCCGGTGGCCAGAATTAGCGAACGGCCCAACTGCTCGGCCGACAAAGGCTTCTCGATGGCCCGGGCGAAGGCCTCGTCGGCCGGAGGTTTGCCGGGCGCGGGACGCGAATCGAGTTGGTAGGCTTGAGAGAGCACCAGGTTGCGGATCAATCGCCGCAAATCGTAGCCGCTGCGCTCGAAGTCTTGGGCCAACCAGTCCAGCAGCTCAGGGTGACTCGGAGCATGCTGGGAATCCATGAGGTCCACCGGATGAACTAATCCACGGCCCAAGAACATGGCCCACACGCGATTAACGGCGGCCCGCGCCAAGAGAGGATTGTCTCGGGTCACGGCTTCGGCGAGGGCCTGCCGGCGAGAAAACTGCGGATCGGCCGGAGCTACAGCTCGGTCTTTGCCCTTGGGAGGTGCCACTCGATACTTCTCGGGGGCATCGACTTCTTTGACCCCATCGGCCGGCCAGGGTTCATCAATCGAGCGGCCATTGAAAAACACCAACCGGGCTTGCTGGGATTCTTTCTTCAGGTTGGCGAAGCTGACGAACCCGCCGATGGCCGACTCGGCAAGCCCGGGGCCTGCCTCAGAATCCACGTTCTTAGACCGGTTGAAGGCCGCGACCATGCCCCAGTAATGGGCTTGCTTGATCTCGCGGGCCACCATGTGGTCGTGGCATTGGGCGCACCCGATTTGGACGCCGAAGACCAGCGGAGCCACCGCCTCAGCCATGGCCTGCGGATTGTTCTGCCGCTCGTAGAGAAATTGCACCAGCCCGCGCTGATCTGGCTTCGCGGGCCGGGCCAAGATGAGATCGCGCACCATCGCATCCCACGGACGATTCTCGCGGAACGAGATTTCGAGGAACTCGTACCAACGGTGATCGTGACGCTGCGCCTCAGCGTTGCCCGTCGGACGTCCCATCCAGAGCACATCGAACATCTCCCGGAGATGCCGCGGATGCTCGGGATGGGCCAGCAATCCATCGACTGTGGTTTCACGCCGCTTCCGGGCGGGCAGTCGTTGAAAACGGGCCTCCTCCTCTTCGGTGGGAATCCGCCCCACGAGATCCAAATGGATACGCCGCAGCCACGTCGCATCGTCGGCGCGAGCGGCAGGGCGGACCTTGCGAGCCTTCCAACCCCGTTCCAGAAAGCCATCGATCACAACCGATGCGGCCATTCCTGTCGGAGGCACCCACACGGGTTTGCGCACTTTCGATGAGGTCGACGGAATCGATGTCGATTCGGAGGACGCGGACGCGGCCGGCTTGGCCTCCAGTTTTTCAATACCGGTGCGGATCAAGGCGATTTGCTCCTCCGACAACTGCTTCTTCGGCGGCATGTGCGGATCGGCTCCCGGCTTGAGCAGCAAATACAAACTGCTTTCCTCCGGACGGCCCGGGACAAACCCGGCTCCGCGATCTCCCCCGCGCAAGGCGTTCTGAAAGGTCGAAAGATCCAGTCGACCCTTGGATCGGGTGGGGCTGTGACACTCGGCGCAATGCTCTTTGAGGATGGGTTCGACATGATCGGCCCAGAAATCCGCCGCGGACAGGCGGGCTGAGACCAGGCCCAACAACGCCAAACCGCACAGGAGCGGACGAGACCAACGACTCGGATGGAAACACAACAAGGCCAAGGCGATGAGTGAATGTTAGGCGTTCTCGAAGAACAACCGCAAGCACTCCAGATCATCGCAGGGGCGGAGGGGCGGAACCCCCATTGGGACGGTGCATCTGTATTGACCGGATGCCGCAAGTAACTACCCCAAGGGGCCGACTGATTTGCGAGACGAAGATCTGGGTTTAGCGTGCCCAAACAATATGAGTTCCTCTGCCTCTGCCGGTCCTAGAACCTGGTTCATCACCGGCTGTTCTTCCGGGTTCGGTCGCGCCATCGCCGAGGCAGCCCTCCAAGCAGGCGACCGAGTGGTGCTGACCGCTCGGGATGTCTCCTCCATCGAGTCTCTCGCGGCCGTCGTCCCTGAGCAGGCGCTCGCGCTCGCTCTGGACGTCAC
>JBDKKQ010000064.1:0-5279 GCA_039796015.1 Verrucomicrobiota bacterium | reverse complement strand
CGAATTATTCCGTACCTCGTCGCCATGCTCGTCGCCATCGGATGCCTCCGAGGAGCCGGTGGCATCGAGGGATTTACTCGATGGCTCGAACCGCTGCTGAATTCGGTGGGCTATCCGCCCGAACTAGTACCCATGACGCTCCTCCGCCCGCTGACTGGTAGCGGCACGCTGGCAGCGTTCACTGATCTGGTGAAAACTCACGGTGCGGACAGCCTCCTGGCGCGTATGGGTGGAACCCTCTTCGGCAGCACCGAAACAACCTTCTACGTCATCGCGGTCTACTTCGGTTCCATTGGTATTCGCCGCACCCGACATGCGATCCTCGCCGGCTTGGCGGCCGATGCGGCCGGAGCGATCGCCGCCGTCGCCATTTGCCGGGCCATGGTCTGAGAAGAAACCAAACAGCCTGTCCCTCCCTCCGCTCCGCCCTTGTTTCCCAGGCCCGGGTCGGCTGATGCTCCGAACAGCATGACCCGATTTCTGCGGAGCATCTCTCTCACCCATTGGATCTTTATCGCCATGCTCGGCGGACTAGTGCTGGGGTGGGCTTTCCCGGCCGAGTCCCAGAACCTGAAGGTCGTCTCCAACATATTCCTGAAGATGATCAAGTGCATCTTGGTGCCCTTGGTCTTCGGAACTCTGGTTGTGGGGATCGCCGGCCACAGTGAAGACCTCAAATCGGTCGGCCGACTTGCGTGGAAATCGATCCTCTACTTCGAGGTGGTGACCACCCTGGCTCTGGTCATCGGCCTCGTGGCTGTGAATGTCTTCGAACCGGGAGTGGGAGTGGTACTGCCGCCGGCCAACTCGGCAACCACCGGGGTCACGGCCACCAAGGTCACCTTCAGCGGCATCCTCGAGCACATCGTACCCAAGAGCTTCTTTGAGGCGGCCGCCGCCAACGATGTGCTTCAGGTGGTCTTCTTCGCTATTTTCTTTGGAATCGCACTGGC
Source organism: Verrucomicrobiota bacterium (assembly GCA_039796015.1). Lineage (GTDB taxonomy): Bacteria > Verrucomicrobiota > Verrucomicrobiia > Limisphaerales > UBA9464 > SXXZ01. The sequence continues at coordinate 4,326 of JBDKKQ010000064.1, read as the reverse complement.
TCAGACACCGGAAGCTCAACGCCTGCCGATGCTCCGCTTCTGCGAGTCGTTGACCGAAGTGATGTTCAAGTTCACCGGGGTGGTCATGAAGTTCGCTCCCATCGGCATCGGCGCAGCCATGGCCTATACGGTCGGTCACAGCGGCCTCGGGGTGTTGGCCAACTTGGCAAAACTCATCGGAACGCTCTACCTGGCGCTGGCCGTCTTCGCCGTCACGGTCTTGCTGCCGATGGCGCTTTGGGCCCGGGTTCCCGTGCGACGATTCCTCACTGAGCTCCGCGAACCCATCCTTCTGGCCTTCACCACCACCTCCTCCGACGCCGCCATGCCAGATGCGATGAAACGACTCACCGCTCTCGGGGTGCCCAAGCGCATCGTGAGCTTCGTCATGCCGCTGGGTTATTCGTTCAATCTCGACGGGTCCACGCTCTACCTGGCGGTTGCCTCCGTCTTCGTGGCCCAAGCTGCAGGGGTCCAACTCACGATCTCCCAGCAACTGGTTATGCTTCTCACCTTGATGCTCACTAGCAAGGGCATGGCCGGTATTCCGCGGGCCTCGCAGGTTATCTTGGCGGGCACTTTGGTGAGCTTCGACCTGCCGCTGGAGGGCGTTCTGCTCATCATCGGCGTGGATGAACTCATGGACATGGCCCGCACCACAGTGAACCTCGTGGGCAACTGCCTCGCCACCGCCGTCGTTGCTCGCTGGGAAGGGGTGTTTCCTCCGACCGGCACAACTCCCTCAGAACCCTGAAGGGTCACGAGTCTCTTCTGGAGTCGCGGATTCTTTTGCAAGACGAGGCGAGCGTGAGAAGCGGGCTAAATTGAGACCCGTGCCGGGCGAACAACGACGCTCTTGCAAAGGCAAACGCCGCCAACTCAACCGATCCAGCAGATCTCGTTCTGGCTCAGGGCGCGCCCGCCTGAATCCACCGAAACACCGCCAAAATATCCGCATCCGCGAGGCGCGGTTTGCCCGCAGGAGGCATGACCAGATCATGCGTGGTCGGCAGGAGAATCATCCGAAAAAGTCCTGACTTCGCCGGATCTCCCGGCACCAGGGCAGCCACCCCGCTCTCACCGCCCTTGAGCAACGACTCGCGCTGGTCGATGCGGAACTGGCTTTTCTGTTTTTCAGGACCGTGACACGAAAGGCATTTGGCTTCGAACAACCGGGCCACGACGACTGCGTTGGTGTCGCCGTCCGCTCGGGAAAGGGAAATAATCCCATTGGTTTGCGGAGAATCCCAGCGGGCTATCCAGTTGCGGATGGCCTGCGGAGCATTCTGAGTCAGGAACCCCTGTCCATGAGTCAGGCTACCCCCGTAGTGACTGGCCGCCATTAGTAGAGTGAGCGTGGTTCCCAGAGAACCCCGATACCACCAAAGCCATCGGTTTCCTGCCTGAAGCACCGCCGAGTGGAGCACCAGGGTCACTCCGGCCAAGACCGTCATGGCAATCCCGGTATTGCGATGCAACAGCAAGAGTTCCTGCGAATAATCGCCCCCCGCGGAGCGATACAGGCCTAGCACCCCGGTCACGGTGGCCATGAGCACGCCCAATCCCAAGTTGATCGCCAAGACTCGACGCAACCCTTCAAAGGGCCGCAACCACGCCACCAATTCTAGGAGAGCAGCAAAACTGAAGAGACCGATAGGGAGATGAAGCACCACCATGTGGAATGGCCCCAAGAACGCAGCGCCCGGAGGTTGCCCGGTGCCAACGATCGCTGCGGCCGCTGCATCAGAGGTGCCCGCATGTAACGCCACCCCCAAGCAGCTCAGTAAAATGAACGGTATAGCCCTAAGGCAGGGATTCCTAATGGGCTTCATGGATGCACGATGTGACGCTAATCCAATTCTCGATACTCATCGAAATTTGGTCTTTGCAGAGACTGTGTTGAACCGCGGTGTCAGCCGAGGACGGCCGATTTCAGAACTCCGTAAACCTCGGTCGATCGTAGCGTGTCTGCCGGCAGGCGCTGCTCGGAGAGAATTATTGGCCAATCCAACGGCGACGACGGACGCGCGCCGTGAGACCCCTTCACCAAGCTGGCATCCAAGGGGATGACATCCATGAGCATGCGGAATCCGAGTTTCTTCTGCAGCAGTCGCCCCAAAATCTTTAGCTTCGCGGAGGGAATCGCCGGGTCCAGGAAGAGTTCCACCGGATCGTACCCGGGCTTGCGGTGGATATCCACGCAGCGTGCAAAATCCGGCGCCTTAGCGTCGTCGAGCCAATGGTAGTAGGTGAACCAAGAATCCTCCTGGGCAACAGCGATCAGGTCACCAGAGCGGCTGTGATCTAAACCCAGAATACGCTTGTCCGCAGGACCATAGACCTCCGCCACCCCGGGGGTTTCCAAAACCACCTCGCGGACTTTGTCTTCGATCGAAGGATCGTTGACCACGATGTGTGCCACCTGATGGTCGGCCACGGCGAACGCCTTGGAGTTTCCGATGTCGGGGAGTTCGAGTCCTAACTCCTCCTTAATGGTGACCCAACCACGCTCGCGAAAGATTCGGTTGAGGTGTACCGGTCGAGACACTGGGGTAATGCCGTACTCGCTGAGAAGAATGGGCTGGACCCCTCGCGCTGCAAAGAAGTCCAAGAGATCTCCCACGATCGCATCGATCCGACGCAGATCATCGGCCACCGCAGGATGCTGCGGGCCCAACCGTTGAAGGTTGTAGTCGAGGTGCGGCAAATAGACGAGGTTCAGCGTCGGAGAGTGCTTCTTCTCAATCCACTTGGCCGACCCGGCGATCCAGCGAGTGGCCGCATCAGGAGCACCCTGCGGAGACTTAACGCCGGCAGCGGGCCCCCAGAAGGTTGCGAACGGAAAGTCGCCCAAGGCCTTCTTCAAGGCCGGGCGCAAATCGTAGGGCCAAGTGTAGACATCGAAGAACTTGCGTCCATCGGCCGGGTACATCGGCCGGGGCGTCACCGACCAGTCCGCGCCCGAGTACATGTTGTACCACCAGAACATCTTCGCGCAGGTGAAACGCGGGTCCCGGGCCTTCAACTCATCCCAGATCTTGGGGGCTTGGACTAGGTGATTAGACTGCTTCCAAAACTGAACCTCCGAGAGCGAACGGTCGTACCAGCCATTGGCTACGATTCCATGCTCCGAGGGGCGTCGGCCGGTGAGGTAGTCGGACTGGGCGGTACATGTCACCGCCGGTATGGCTGGATCGATCGAGGCGTGGTGCCACCGCTGGCGCAACGCGAACAACCGCGGCGTGTGGGGACCGATGTGTCGGTCACTGAGACCAACCACGTTGAGGACAGCAATGCGATTCACAGCAAGAAGGGGACTTGAAGACTACCTAGACCACCTGTTTTTGGATCCGGGTCACGATCGCCCGCGACACCTGCGAATCGGGTCGGGTATCCACCACGGCCTGGCTCCCAAGTTCCATCCTACAGGAGTGTCGAGCCTTGCGATTCCAGAGGATCATGTCGCCGGCCGATTCATCCAGATTCCACTGATGCAACCCAGCATAGCCTTCCTCCTCGGCCTCGTTGCGGTAATGCCACAGGAAGACCCAGCCACCGGGCCTCGTCACGGCAAACATTTGACGCACGCATTGGAGCGGGTCACGGCTATGGTCCAGCGCATTGGAGCAGACAACGATGTCGAAACTGTCGGCAGGAAACACCGAGAGGAGGTCTTCACCGGCTGCCTTGCGAGTGCGTGTGGGCGGAGCTAACTGGAGATCGTCGAGGATGGAGTCAAAGACATCAGCCAAGGGATCCACTGCGCTCAAGTCTACCTGCCGCCCCGGCCAGTGAAAACCCACGGCGGTCAACGGACCAGCCCCCACATCGAGCACCTGGATCGGATCCCGATTCGCGGCGGGCGAGGCGGCCACCAGTTCCTGCAAATGGGGAGGGAAGGCAAACTCCGGATCCATCCGCTGACGGAACGCTTCGGGACTCCACCGCTTGCCGCCATCCGCCAGGGCCTTTCGCCAGAACAGGGCTTCGTTTTCAAGCCCCGCGTCGTAGCTGGTATCCCCGCCGAAGAGACGGTGACGCAATCGCTGAAAAATTCTTGGCAGCATAGGCGACGTGATCGTCAGCTTGCGGGCTCTTGGCCCCGGCAACAAGTCCGGAAGGTCTGTGAGCTGAAGACCTTGCCTAAGACTTGCGGGCCCCATTCCGGGATTTCAACAGGGACGACAAACCGCTTCACTCCACCCCGTGCAGCCGTCGCGCCCGTATCACAACATCGCCCTCGTCGGTTTCATGGGCGTTGGGAAGTCCACGGTCGGACAGATTTTGGCCGGGATGCTCGACTTCGAATTCATCGACACCGACCGG
>JBDKKQ010000063.1:0-9746 GCA_039796015.1 Verrucomicrobiota bacterium | reverse complement strand
GAGCCGATGGCCACCCCGGCCGTGAGGTGACGGACCCGGAGGCGGAGGATTTCAGGGAGGCTCAAGCGTCCACCGCGAGCCAATTCGGCGCGGATGGCAGTCTTATCCAAGGCCTGTTTATCGCTGTGGCCAGCGACCCCGGCGGTGGTGAAGAGATTCAAACGGTATTGAGCAGCAGCGGCGCCCCAGGACCTGGCCGACAGGAAGCTCATCAGCCCATTGCGAACCACTGGATGACCGGTCAGAGCGGCCGAATAGCCGCAGAATCGGTAGTCCTTTGGATCGGAGACTAAGCCAGCGCGGACGGGATTGAGGTCGATATAAGAAGCGACCGTTTGGAGAGCGGAGGAGCAATCTTCGACTAGAGTGCTGGAGAAGCGTTCTGCCCAGAGAGTACCGAAGCGGTTGGAGTGGCGATTGAACCAACGGCTGAAGCGTTGTTTGAACTCCTTCATGAAAGCGGAGACATCGCCCATGCGACTGGAGAGGGAAAGGCGGATGTGAGAGCTAATGGAGCCTGAGCGTTGGAGATCGGCCCTAGCCAGAGAGGGAAGGAGAGCCTGAATACCGTAGAAGCGTTCGGCCCGAAGGAGGAGGACGGAGTCTGGAATGCAGGTATCAGCGGGCGGTATTCGGATGAGCAAGTGGAAGTGGTTAGACATCATGCAAAAAGTGATGATTTCGACGCCACAGAACTGAGCTAGAGGGAAGAGCAGATCGACCAGACGTTGTTTAGCGAGGTCATCGAGCAAGAACTGCCCCCCGACGGTCCGAGAAACGCAGTGATAAACGGCCCCCGCCTCCTTAATTCGCCCCCTTCGCATAAACCCAACCTAACCCCTGACCCTCACCAGTCAACAACAATGAACCTGTCACCATGTGAATAAATTTTAACTCGCTGGAGGATGAGGATGAGTGTGGGTGGGGCAAATAGATGAAAAAGGCCTCCGCAGTTTGAGCCGCGGAGGCCTCACCCCAAATGAGTCAACAAACCAGGCTCTTCAACCCGGGACTGACATCTCGATTAAGCCGGTACAGTGCCAAGTATTGGGGAGCTTTGAGAATGCTGCGGAATAGGCCGTTTGGATGGTCGATCTTCGTAATCCGATTGATAGGGGGAGGCAGGGAAACGGTTGGTGTGCGAAATCCACGCATTTAATGCGCACCGGTCACGCCAATTCCAATCCATGCACCTCTATTCGTAACGAAGGGCCTGTATCGGCTCTAGGCGGGCTGCCTTAATGGCTGGTAGGAATCCTGCAAATACACCGACCGATCCGCTAAAGGCTACCGCTATGGCTTGGGCTTCCCAGGTGATGATCGGGGTGTTTCCTGTCGGCGCAATGAAGGACAGCAGGTCAACAATCAACAGCGATGCAGCAAGACCCGCAATCGCTCCCAAAAGCGATAGCACTACGCTCTCAACGATGATCTGAACGAAAACATCGACCCCAGTGGCTCCTAGTGCCTTGCAGGTACCAATCTCACGGACCCGCTCGTTGATGCTGGCCAACATGATGTTCATGATGCCAATCCCTCCCACCAAGAGACTGATGCCAGCGATAATTCCTCCGCTGAGTCGGGCGTTCTTAATCTGCTTATTGATGTTCTCAACCTGACTTTCCTGAGTCTGAAACGTGAAATCTTCAATGCCTCGATGAGTGACCAAAAGCACGTTTTTTGCCTGTTGAAGGGCCAACTCCATCTGTTCCATGGACTTCACTTTGAGATCGATGTCGCTGAGACGAGGGTCGGGAATGCCATCGAGATCCCCCGCCATCCGGAATCGCACCCAAGCCGTGTTGAGCGGGATGTACAGGGTGTTGTTCTTGCGCCAAAAGGCCCAACCACCCTTCCTGCCCCAGCCACGAGATTTTTTGGTCTCAACCTTATTGGTGGACGCATTGGCTTGATTGCGCAGGGCACGAGCCTTCAGGTCTTGCTCGCTGGCGTACTGGGTGAACATCCCAACGATGACGAAGGGTTGCCCATTGATCTGGATCGTTTCGCCGAGCGGAATAATCTCACGCCCCACTTCATCCGGATCGCCAAATAGGGAGTCTCGAATCCCAGTTCCAATGACACAAACCGCATGCGCCTTCTCTTCATCCAATGCATTGAAGAACCGGCCGTGCTCCACGGTGTGGAGGTTCATCTCCAGTACTTCCGGCCAAACTCCTACACATTCTTCGGGACTGGCTCGCTTGTCTCCCCGGGAAACCATGGCGTCCGGCACGGCCATTTCTGGTGAAATCACCCGCAATAACGGGGCTCCCTGTTTTAGCGCAATCACGTCTACCAAGGTCCTGCCAGGCGCCTGGTCGGCCAAATGCTCTTGGTAGGCCGGAACCGCCTGCCTCTGGAGGATCACCTTGTCGGCCCCACCCATGGCTATCATCGATTCCCTCATGCCGTTCTCCATGCCCTTGATGATGGCACTCATGCCAACCAACGAGGCGACACCCAGCACAACGCCAAACAGGGTTAGTAATGACCGGAACTTGTGGGCCCAAACTTCTTTGAGACCAATTAGGATCGCATTGAAAAGGTTCATCAGTCGTAACGAAGAGACTGAATAACATCCATCCGGGCCGCTTTCACCGCCGGGAAAATGCCAGCCACGAGACCAACAACCACAGCAAACCCAAAGGACAACGCCATGGCACCGCTGGTGATCACCGGATCATTGCCGGTGGGTGCCACCCAAGTGATACCGAGAACCACGAATCGGGAAAATGCCAATCCAAGAACCCCGCCCACCACCGCGATGACCACGCTTTCTACAAGGATCTGAACAAAGATATCAAGTCCCCCTGCCCCGACTGCCTTGCGGATGCCAATCTCCCGAATGCGCTCAGAGATGCTCGCCAGCATGATGTTCATGATGCCGATGCCACCGACAAACAGGCTGATACCGGCAATGAGCCCCCCACTCATGCGGGCATTCTTGACGAAACGGTCGATGTCGGCACTCCAGTCCTCAAAGGTCCGGAAGGCGAAATCCTCAATACCCCGATGGTTCACCATCATGATGTTCCGAATCTTGGTCAGCGTTTGCTCGATCTGCGAGAAGTCGCGGACCTTCAATTCAATATTACTCAGGCGGGGCTCAGCTGGGGCATTGGAAAGGCCGGACTGGAACCGATGCCACATCGTGTTGAGGGGCATGTAGACGGTGTTGTTCTTAATCCAAAAAGCAAAGTTGCCACTGCGCCCCTGCCCCCGCTCCGGCGCCTTGGGCGGAGCTTTGCCCTCAGATATAAGCCTCTGACGTTCAACTTCTCGCTCTAAGCGCTGCTTGCGGTCTTGCTCTCCCTCGTAGCGCTTGAACATCCCGATAATGGTGAAGGGCTGACCGTTGATGGTCATGATGCGCCCTAATGGGATCACTTCGGAGCCCGCTTCTTCGGGCCTACCGAAGAGTTCGTCTCGGATGCCTGTGCCAATGACGCACACCGGCCGGGCCTCCGATGCATCAATGTCATTGAACATACGACCATGCTCCACCTCGTGCTCCATGATCTTCACCTTCTCCGGCACAACTCCTCCGGTCATGAAGGTTCGATGAAACTTGCCGTTGGCTTGAAGCGTCGGATCCAAATCTAATCGCATCTCAGGGGCGATAATCTCGATGTCAGGAACTCCAGCCTTAAGGGCCTCGACATCGGCCAGCGTCATTCCGCGAGCCAAGTCCCTGAGATGCCGCTGCTCGACGGGTACGCGCTGGGCCTCCATGCGCACCTTCTGCAAACCTCCGATGGCGAGCAACGCTTCACGTTGACCGTTTTCCATGCCTTGAACCATCGCACTCATGGCCACGAGCGACGACACGCCCAGCACGATCCCTAACATGGTGAGGGCACTGCGAAACTTGTGCGCCCAGATCTCCTTTAGGCCGACCACCACAGCATTGCCCAAGCTCGTCTTGCCAACGGGAAGATCTTGCAACGATAGATCCGATGACGAAATACGCGGCAGTTCCAGACTCATGATGGCTGCCCTTCGGTAGGCGCTTTGGAAACCCGGTCAAGACCCGCCAACTTAGCATCCACCTGGTGGGCAATCTTGCCGTTGCGGATCTCAATACGCCGTGGGGTGACCGCTGCGATCTCCGGATTGTGAGTGACCAGGATCACGGTGCGCCCCTCGGCCGCCAAACGCCGAAACAGAGCCAAAATCAACTCGCCCGTGTGGGTATCGAGGTTGCCGGTCGGCTCGTCGGCTAAGATAATCTTGGGATTGTTGACCAGTGCCCGGGCAATGGCCACGCGCTGTTGCTGACCGCCGGAAAGCTGATTGGGGCGATTCTTGAGGCGGTGGCTTAATTCCACCATTTCCAAGGCCTTCTCAGCGCGCTCTCGACGTTCACGACTTCCGATGCCCGCGTAGATCATCGGCAATTCAACATTCTGCAGCACGTTGAGCTTGGGCAGCAGGTTGAAGAATTGGAACACGAAGCCGATCGTGCGATTGCGCACCCGGGCCAGTTCCCGCGCCGAAGCCTTGGCAATATCGGTTCCTGCCAAAACTACATTACCCAGAGTCGGCGAATCCAAACAGCCCAAGATATGCATCAAGGTGGACTTACCGCTGCCGGAAGGACCGATGATGGATACAAATTCTCCCTGATCTAGATCGAGGGATACGTCGTCTAGAGCTCGGATCTCCTCTCCACCGAGATGGTAGATCTTGGAGACGTTGCGAAGTTCGAGCAGCGCCATGTTCAGGTCAGTCTCAGCGTTGGGCTGCGGTCGCTTTGGTGGCCACCTTAACACTGTTGGTGGCACCACCCGTTCCCAGCTCCTTGGATCGATCCTCCAAAGAAACCACCTCGCCCGCCTGCAGCCCCGAAGTCACCTCAGCGAAAAAGTAATCACTCACACCGATCTTGATGGGGCGCCGTTCCCAGGTCTCTTCCTTGCGAACCCAGATGTGGCGCTCGATTTCACGGGTCGCCGGATTGGTTTCCGTAAACACCGCAGCCAGAGGGGCAGCCACCACATTGTCGGCACTGGCCACCGGTATGGAAATGTTGGCGCTCATGCCGGGCCGGATCTGGCTATCGACATCCTTCAGCAGGATGCGCGCAGCAAAGCCCCGAATATTGTTCTTCAGGGTCGATTGGGGCGCAATACGCTCAACCTTGCCGACCACCTTAAGGCCCGAAACCGCTTCCACGCTGACCTCCACCTGCTGGTCCACGTGCAACCGAGTCACATCTGCCTGATTAATATGAGCATTGACGATCAAGTCGTTAAGATTGGCGATCGTAAGCACCTCGGTGCCCGCATTAAAACCGCCCGAGCCAGAAACGGCCTGCCCGACAGAGATGGGCCGGGTGAGAATCGTGGAATCGAACGGGGCCATCACCTCGGTCTTTCGCAGACGTTCGACGATGAGTTCCAGGGACTTTTCCCTCAAGGCCAACTCGTTCTTGGCCAAATCAAACTTGGTGCGGCTGTCTTCGAAGAGTTCCTGGGAGATCAGTTTGCCTTCAAAGAGCAACTGAGCTCGCTTGTAGTCCCGTTCAGCCTGTCCCAATTGCAGGCGGGATCGCTCCACATTCTTGTCTTCCTGCTGCCGCTGGGTCTGCAATTCCCGGTCATCTAGTTTGAAGAGCAATTGCCCCGATTTCACCCGGTCACCCACATCCACGGGCAGCACTTCAATCTTGCCGTTGACCTCGGGCCGAACGCTCACCTGCTCGGCCGGCGTGATGTCGCCGGCGGCATTAATGGCGAACTTGATGTTGCGAGTCTCAATGACCGCGCTGTCCACCTTGGAGCTGGCCTGCGGAGCGGCACCCTTTTGCTGGCGCTGGGAGTAATACCAGCCCCCGGCACCGAGGGTTCCGACTATCAAAATCACTATCAGGATCTTCATCGACAAGTTGCTCTTCTTAACACGATTGTACGAACACGTACAATCTACCATCGAAGTTTTCCCACGTTGTCGGAAACCTTTCAGGATGATTCGATCTCTTGAGACGTTCTCAATGACTCCTTCATTCATCCTCTTTTTGTCCCTGGCGTTGCTGGTTTTGCGCTGGATGGGCCAGTGGTATCTGGACCGCTTGAACCGCAATCACGTCCGGGGCCACGCCTCCCAACCGCCCGAGGCGGTCCGGGACATCATGGATGAGGCCACCTACCGCCGTTCAGTGGAATACACTTTGGCCAAATCTCGGTTCGGCCAGGCAGAAGAACTTTGGGGACTGGCCATGAAGACCCTCTTTCTCTGCAGCGGATTCCTGCCCTGGAGCCTGAGCTTCTGGGCCGGTTGGGCCGGCTCGGGCGTGCTGGCCACCGCTGGATGGCTCTTGGTGGTTTCGCTCGTGATGGGCTTGCCGGACCTTCCGCTGGAATGGTGGTCCCAATTTCGGCTCGAGGAACGTTTCGGATTCAATAAAAGCACCCTCAAGATCTGGATCACCGACCACATCAAGATGCTGGCCCTGAGCACCGTCCTTGGGCTGCCTTTGATAGGTGGCATTTTGAAACTAACCGACTGGATCGGGGACCAATGGTGGCTCTGGGCCTGGGTTCTCCTGATGGCGTTCCAGGCGGTGATGATGGTTCTGGCCCCCATCTTCATCCTGCCCTTGTTCAATAAATTCACCCCGCTGCCTGCAGGCTCGCTGCGGGATCGCCTCCTCAAACTGGGAGAACGCACCGGATTCTCTGCCAAAACCATTCAGGTGGCCGATGGCAGTCGGCGCTCCGCCCATTCCAACGCGTACTTCACAGGCTTTGGGCGATTCCGGAAAATCGTACTCTACGACACGTTGATCGCCCAGTTGACCGAGGTTGAACTCGAAGCGGTGCTGGCCCACGAAATCGGCCATTATCGGCGGGGTCATATTCCCAAGATGCTCATTTGGGCCGGCGTTTCATCGCTCGTGAGCTTCGCATTGCTGGGCTGGTTGGCTCGCCAGTCGGTGTTCCTCGAAGCCTTTGGTTTCAAAGGATCGGCCGGCACCGCCCCGGTGCTGCTCTTGGCCGGATTGCTGGGCGGTGCGGTCACCTTCTGGCTCACCCCTTTAGGGACACGACGGTCACGACGGCACGAATTTGAGGCAGACGCCTATGCGCGGAACGCCATGGCTGAAAGCGCTTCGCTCATCGGAGCCTTGCGCAAGATGCACGAGAAGAACCTGTCTAACCTGACGCCCCATCCATGGTTCAGCGGGTTCTACTACTCGCACCCGACCTTGGTCGAACGGGAGGCCGCTCTGCGTCTCGACTCGGGATCCCCTCCCCTGGTCCACTAAACCGGAGAGGCTTTAGCGGTACATCCGCCCTTCGGCCAACGGGAAGGCATTGGGGATGTGCCGCACTTCGCGGACCTCGGCACCGGCAAAGAGCACCTCGACGATGTCGAAGCGGAAGGCGACTTGAGGCCGGCCGAGTTCTTTGAGGTAGGCCAGGGCCGTGTCGGAAAGCATGCGTTGCTTCGGACGCCCCACCGCCTGGGCCGGACGCACCCAGCTTTCCGACGAACGGGACTTCACCTCCACAAAGGCCAGCACTTCCCCGTCGCGAGCAATGAGGTCGATCTCCCCACGCCCGTGCCGGTAGTTGGCACACAAGATCTTCATCCCCAGCCTCTCCAATTCGACCCGAGCGGCGTCTTCGCCGCATCTTCCGAGGCGGAGGTGGGCCCCGGCTTCGACAGGCTTGACGGGTTTCCGTAGTCGGGACCAAAGACTCATGTCGGGAATAGCTCCGGTTCAGGCCGTCGCAGTGGCGCAAAACTCAGGCGATGGATGGGACAAGGTCCCAGACGAGCGACAGCCTCCAGGTGTTCGGGTGTAGGATACCCCTTGTGACTGGCAAACCCATAACCGGGCCACCTCACCTCCGCCTCCCGCATCACACGATCCCGAGTCACCTTGGCCAGCACCGAGGCGGCAGCGATGGAATAGCTCAGAGAATCTCCTTTCACCAAGGCTGTCTGGGGCCAGCGAAGGCTGCGGACTGGACGCCCGTCCACCAACGCGTGATCCACGTCGTCCCCCAAATCGGCCAATGCCTGATTCATCGCACGATGGGTGGCTTGCAAGATGTTGATTTCATCAATCACCGAAGGTCCCACCGCAGCGATGGCGAAACGAACGGCTGGATCTCCCGTCAGTCCGGCGAAGAACCGATCCCGCTGAGCTTCGGTCAATTGCTTGGAATCATTCAAATCGGCAAACGCATCCGGAATTCCTTCCAACACCCAAGCGCGCGGCAAAATGACCGCGGCCGCAACCACTGGTCCGGCCAGCGGACCCCGACCCGCTTCATCTACTCCGGCCACACGTTCGATCCCAGATGCGAATCGGGCTCGCTCATGCAGAAAACGGTCTACAGCGGGGCGTCGCGGCATGGGCTCATCACACCGTCACGGGCGTCGGACGTCAAAGCCTGCCTTGCATCGCTGGATGACTCGACGACGTCACCACGTGCGCAAAAAAACCGCCAAGTTGGCGGTTTGTAAAAAGTCGTCGACTGATCGCTGGATCAGTGAACCAAGAATTCAGTAGGTAGTCGTGCGCTCGTAGAGCCAAGTCGCGTCCAACGTGTCCAGAACCCTGTCGGACTTCGCACGAAGCCCGTAGGTGAGAATCGTTGGCGACCTCCACCTTCTGATCTCCGAATGGCCATCTGCGAAAGATAGCCCACCAGCGCCGTTATGATACGAAGCAGGGTAATCGACAAACGAGGTCTGTGAGGCGTGCACAAACCAACCATCGTTGATCGACGCCGGGTTCTCATCAATCGTCACCCACGTCTGGGAGGCACCCAGAATGAAATCACTTTGCTTGCGGTAAGCCCGCCCCGTGCCCCACTCCTGCCCCCGGACAGGATTCATGTAGCAACTCATGGCTAGGCTCCGGACCTTTGGGATGCCGCCACCGCCAAACGGTCCCTTGGTCGTTGCCCTATCGGAAGGACACTTGTAGACCGCCAATGCTCCGACGTTTTTGTAGAGCAGGGAGTCCATAATCAGCATGGTGTTAGTCCAACTCGGACCTTCATGCATGGTTCCCATGCACCACTGGTTCAACGGATAGGTTTTCGTCGGGCTAGCGGCATTGACCAAGCCGCCCAAACCCGCTGACAGGCAGATCTCGTCCCGGTTGTCTCCGGAGTACAAAGTCCAACCCAGCATCAATTGCTTGCCGTTGTTCATGCACAGGATGCCCTGAGCCTTGGACTTGGCCTTGCCGAGTGCGGGCAAGAGCATGCCGGCTAGAATCGCAATGATGGCTATGACAACCAACAGCTCAATGAGCGTAAAACCTTGGCGCTGGGTATCCGCCGAAACCTTTTGGGAGATCTTCATGTATTTTGTGACTTGGGTTATTACATCTTCGAACCGGAACTTCCGTTTTGCAAGTTTAGAGGAACATCTTTAGCCCTCGCGAAGGCCCTCGCGATGCTTCGACGAAGGGCTAAAAAAAGCCTAGCGGGTCAACCTGCGCCACCGCCAGCCACCTGCTTGGGGTCTCCCTTAATGAGGGCCACGGCGTAGTCGCGATTCATCCGGGCGATGAAGTCGAGGGAGATTTCTTTCGGGCAAACCGCCTCGCAGCTTCCCGTCACGGTGCAGGCTCCGAAACCCTCGGTGTCCATTTGTTCCACCATGGATTTGACGCGCTTGTAACGCTCTGGCTGTCCCTGCGGCATCAAACCCAAATGGGACACCTTGGCGGCCACGAAGAGCATGGCGCTGGCGTTCTTGCAGGCGGCCACGCAGGC
>JBDKKQ010000062.1:0-3024 GCA_039796015.1 Verrucomicrobiota bacterium | reverse complement strand
CCTCCCACGGCGTTCCCCACCAATCGGATGAGCTGAGGATCCAACGGTATTCCAACGGCTGCCCCAAACCTTCAAAACCTCCCATGAAATTCCTGCAATGGTGCAAACTCCTCCCGGCTGACAACCAACGGTTCGGCTATTGGAGGACCTGTCTCGCCAGCCTGACGATCGGCCCCGTGCTCTTGGTGGCCCTGGGGGCGGCGTTGGATTTCCTGGAGATCCGATCCGTGCACCTGTCGTTCCGGATCCTGCTGCTGACGCCGCTGCCCGGCCTCGTGGTCGCATGGCTCTGGAACCGCCGTGCGGTGGCGCATGGAGCCCCACCGGTGTGGATGGTGCAAGGGCGCACCTTCCAGCGTTGGGCCATCGCCATGACCTCCCTCGTCACGGCGGTGTTCCTCGCCTTCGCCATCGAAGGAGCCCGTGCGGCGCGGGCCTGGCAGGCGGTCGAGGCTCGCCTCAAGCAACGCGGCGAACCGTTGACGGTCGAGGATCTGGTGGGCCCCAAAGTGCCAGACGATCAGAACTTCGCCCGTCACCCACTCATGGACGGCCTCTTGAGCCACACCGCCACGAACGACGCCCAGGGGCGGACCGCCTACCGGTGGACTGGTCAGAGGAAGTTGGCCGAACTGGAGGATGCGTTGCGCTTTCCCAAGGTGGTTCCGGAAAGACCGACGGACGGCAAGCCATTGCGCCGCACCGGGCCCGACCTGGAGGCCTTGGCCACCGTACTGAAGTCCGGCACTAACCGGGCGATGCGGACGGTGTACGATCCGGGTCAGGCCGAACCCCGCGAGACCAACGACCTCTTTCACCTGCCCATCCCGCCGGCCGTCATGCCCACGCCCCAGGCGGTCCTGTTCGCGTTCGAAGGCCGGCGGGCGATCCTCGACCAGGTCGCCGAGGCTACCCGGCGACCGCGGGCACAGTACGACATCCGCTATGCCGACAGTTTCAATGCGCTGCTACCCCACTTGGCCATCCACAAATCCATGGCCGTGAAGCTGCGCACCCGCGCCGCCGCACGAGTGGCTGCCGGCGATACCGTCGGCGCGGCCGAGGACATCGAGACCATCCTCCGCCTGGCCGACCTGATCGGCGAAGACCCGGTGCTCATCGGCTACCTCGTCCAGGTGGCTCTCCAGACAATCGCCTACAGCGCCTTCTGGGACGGCACCTCGCAACATGCGTGGTCCGACGCCCAGTTGGCCGCGTTCCAAAGGCGCTTCGAAGGTCTAAAGCAGCGGGACAGCCTCGTGAAGGCCTTCCGAGGCGAGCGAATCGGAGGCGTGATCGCCTTCGAGTTGGGGCGACAGGGGCGAATCTCGTTTGAGACGCTCGGTGCACCGGAAGCCACCAATGACGGTTTGTCCGCAACCATCGAAGCAATGATACCCCGAGCTTGGTTGCTGCAGAATCAGGCCTACCACTCGCAAGTGCTGGATCAGGTCGTCGACGCACTCCAGAGTTGCGACCCGGAACGCGGCATCGGCGCAAAAGACTCGATCTGGGAGACCCAACAGATCGACGAGTGGTTCTACGATCGGAAGGGCAGTCGGTTCAATCCCTACCGGATCTTCGGCCACATGTTATTGCCGGGCTTGGCGAAGGTCCACGCCAAGGGCGACTGGAGCCTCACCACCAGTCGCTTGGCCATCACCGTGGCCGGGTTGGAACGCCACCGCCTCGCGACGGGCCGCTATCCCAAGGCCCTCGGTGACCTCGTGCCGCGATGGGTGCCGGCCGTGCCGCTCGACCCCATGGACGGCCAACCGCTGCGCTACCGCCTCAACGCCGACGGAACATTCACCCTGTACAGCGTCGGCCCGAATCACGACGACGACCACGGCGTCTTCGAGTCCCAGCAAAGCCAAGACCTCGACTGGGTCTGGCCCCCCAATCATCCGACCGAGGAGCGCCGGTTGTTCTGAGGCCGAGCCTCACTTCAGCACCTGGATGGTCAACGGGTACTGCCAGACCTCACCGTTGTTCGCTTTGATGGCCGCGATGATCGGGAAGACGACCCCAAGCACCCCAAGGACAATCAGAAGCGGGCCGCCGATGATCACAAACGTCAGGATGACGCCGGCCACCGCGTAGATGAGCGCGGAGATCATCCAATTGGCCGCGTTTTTGCCATGCACATCGAGTTCGGGTAAGTCGGCCTTCTTCAATTGCCAGATCAAGATCGGAACGACCACCCCGGCAATCGGCAACACAAGACCCGCAAGGACCGACAAATGGAGGAAGAGAGCCCACTGTCGGGTTTGCTGTTCCAAGTCTGGCGCGGAGGCTGCGCCGGCTGGGGGCATCGATGCCCAGGGAGGCTCTGCTGCCTGCCCGCTCAGCAGCCTCTCCTTGGCCTTGGCGAACTCTTCGTCATTGATCGTTCCTGATTGCCGAAGTTGCTGCAGTTTCTGCAATTCATCCGCGATGGACATAAATTGATCTCCTTAATTCGTCTCCCAGCCCTCCCTACTCCTTTGCAAAAACACCGCGGGGCCAGAATTTCAGGCGCGGTTGAGTCGGCAGACGGATAGCGATAGGCATGGTTCTAACGAAACCGGGCACGCGTTGCCATCCGAGAATCCAGCCAGGCCGCCCCTTCATGAGCCATGCCTGAGGATTTCGGAGACGAAATTGGCCAGAAGCAGGGCCAACAAGACGATGGCGCAAGCCTGCCAAAGCCGTTTGCCCGCGGGCTTCGGCTGGAAGTCCCACACGTCCGGCGTCAGTCCCGAATCGAAAGGCATGGAATCCAAGATCTCTTGAGCCCGTTGGCGCAGAGAGCTGGGCACCAGAACCGTCCACCAAGTGCCCGGCATGACGGACGGAAACGCCGGCATGGCCACCTGAATGCCACCGGAGGATTCCTCTCGGCACTGGTACGGGATGCCTGCTTCTTCCAACTCACCGCACACCCAGTCGAAGCTGAGCATCTGCCCCGTGCGTAGGATGGGAGTAAATTCGGTTCTATCGGTATTCATGGCGTCTCCTAGTTACCTTGAGGTCATCAAGGTT
>JBDKKQ010000061.1:0-3283 GCA_039796015.1 Verrucomicrobiota bacterium | reverse complement strand
AACGGTTGCGGTTGCTCGAGCGCGAGATTCGATCACCGCGTCCGTTTTTGCATCCGTCGGCTTCGGCGGGCCCGGAGGCTGATGCGGTTTTGGGCACTTATCGGGTTCTGGCCGAACATCTCAAAATTCACGGCGTGGATGGACTGGGGGCCTTGATCGTGAGCATGACCCGTCGGCTTTCAGACTTGCTGGGCGTCTATGTCTTGGCGCGCGAGGCCGGGCTGCTGCGCTTGTATCCCGAGGGCATGGTGTGTTTGTTGCCTGTGGTACCCTTGCTGGAAACGGTTGAAGACCTGGAGCGTGGCCCGGAAATGCTGCAAGCCTTCCTAGAATTCCCGGTGACCCGAGCCAGTCTTTCCCACCATGCGCTTCGGGCCGGACGTCCGGGCCGGTTGTTGCAGCAGGTGATGGTGGGCTACTCGGATTCGAATAAGGATGCCGGTATTGTGGCCAGCCAGTGGGCCTTGCAACGTGGGCAGGCCCGTTTGGCTAAGATCGGTGAACAGGCTGGGGTGCAGGTGCAGTTCTTCCATGGCCGGGGCGGCACCATCAGCCGCGGGGCGGGGCCGACGCACCGTTTCCTAGAAGCACTGCCACCGGGATCCTTGGGCGGAGCCATCCGCCTGACTGAGCAAGGCGAAACCATTGCTCAGAAGTACGGCAATCCCGGCACCGCGCGTTACAACCTCGAGCTGTTGTTGGCCGGTGTCACTGCTACCACCTGGCACCACCGCCGCGGAGGACATCTGCCCGAGGTGCTTGTTCCGCTGATGGATCGCTTGGCCGTGGAGTCCACCCGCGAGTACCGCTCGCTGCTGGAGATGGATGGGTTTCTCACATTCCACCGTCAGGCTACCCCGCTGGATGCGTTGGAGAACACCCGCATCGGATCCCGTCCGTCGCGTCGCACCGGTCAGGCGAGTCTGACTGATTTACGGGCCATTCCTTGGGTGTTTTCTTGGACTCAGGCGCGATTTTACCTGACCGGATGGTATGGCGCGGGCAGCGCCCTAGCGGCCTTGTCGGAGACCGAATTGGACGTGCTACGGGAGTTGGTATGCACGGTGCCCTTCCTTCGTTACCTCATCACCAACATCGAGACGTCGCTGGCCAGCAGTGATTTGGAAGTGATGCGCGAATATGCCCTGCTCGTTGAGGATGTCGCCCTGCGCGAACGAATTTGGCAGCGCATCGAATCGGAGTGGCATCGCACGCAGCGCAACTTGTCCCGGGTGTTGGGCACCGAGTTTGCACGGCATCGCCCTCGGTTGGGCCGCACGCTCGCGTTGCGGGTGGGCCCATTGCGCACGCTCCACCGTCAGCAAATCACCTTGTTGCGGCAGTGGCGTGCATTGATCAAATCGGGCGACAACGAGGGGGCTCAAGCTCGACTCCCGGAACTTCTCCTGACCATCAACGCCATCGCCAGCGGGCTTCGGACGACGGGTTGAAGAAATTCCATTGGACCCTGTTTTCTCGGGTTTTGCGGCGCCATGGTATCTATAATGAATGGCTGCAGCCCAGTTTGAATTCCCCGTCGGCGAATCCTCCCTAGAGGGTGTTCAACTCGGAGCGGTCCGGTTTGGCTGCGAATAAAGTCTGGGGAATTCCTGATGAAGGGTCGGGTCGGGTGGCAGGAAGGGAAGGGTGTCGGCTTATCGCAGGCCGTCTCGAGAGCGAGGATTCAGCCGGACGATCGAATCTGCCATGTCCACCAGGATTAGGAGTCCTTCCCGCAGCAGTAGGATCAGGATCCATGCAGCGATATTCAGGATGATACCGGAGAAAAAACGACTGGTGAACACTGTGTCGAACAAGGACTCGTCCCTAGCCATCATTTGGTTGGTTTGAGAGACAGCTGCAAAAACGCTAAACACAAGGACGAGCGCGTTGAGGGTGAGGGCTACTGTGGCGATGACTTTGATGAGCCTTCGGGCCGGGGGATAACAGGTGTTCTGCCTTAAGGCTTTAAGGTGTTCTGGGCCCGACAATTCCGGTTCGGCCTTGGAATACTGAGGCTGGGTGGGTGGCCTGTGGAGGCTCTCGGGGGAACACAGTGTGGAGATCGGGATCCAATCGGCGCTGCTGTTGAGCGATTTTCCTTCCGAACCTGTGTCTTCGTGGACTTGATCGTTCCAGGTGGCTGTGCCGGCCTGGATTTGCGAGCGGATTTCGTCGAGGGTGAAGGGTCCGGAGATCGCCCCGGTGTCTGCGCTTTTGATCCAGAAACACATATAATTAATCAAGGAATCGCTGGTTGTTAGGCTTTAATAATCTATAGTTATTTATTTAATTTTAAAACCCTTAATTAAAATTGCATTTTTTAGGAGGATTCAACTGTTTAATCGTGGGAGTTGATTGTCAAAAAAGAAGCGTGGTCACCTGGTTTTGGTGGCCACGCTCGTTGCGATTAGAGTTTGCGTGTTGGTGAGGGTCCTGCCCCCTGCGGGTCTGTAGTGGTGGGTTACTCGGCGCCGTTGGCTTCCGGGCGGGGGCCACGGCCATGGCCTTCAGGTCCACCGTTCGGACCACCGGGTCCACCGGGGCCGCGGCGCTTGCTAGCGTCTTTGCCGCCGGGTCCGCCCGGTCCGCCGCGGTGTTCGCGATCGCCACGGGCGCCAGGTCCGCCTTCAGGCCGAGCCGGGTGCAATTCGTGGCCGCTGAGGTTTCCGTCGCCGTTGACATCCAGCTTGGTGAGGGCAGCGACCGCATTGGAGATCTCTACTGGGTCGATGATGCCGTCGCCGTTGGCGTCGAGGGCGGCGATGATGGGGGGCACTGGGCGTCGGTGACCTTCGGGCCGGGCCGGAGGGTTGGAGTTCGTGTCGGCTGCGGCGAGGCTCAGGGCGGCGGCAGCGGTGGCCAGGAGGAGGGTCTTGTGGATGAGTTTCATAGGTGTGTTTGTTTGTTGTTTTGTTTTTTTCGGGCAGTGGGTCTGCCCTTGTTTCGACCTCAATAAACACCCGCTGTGTTAAGCGTTGATGGGCGGAATCAGGAGAATTGTTAAGAGCCTGTAAGAGGACTGCGGTTGCTGGTATGGGCGAGTGGTGGGACCCAGCCTCACCCGTGCACTTCCGAGGTAGGGCGATTTCTCCGAAAGCGCCACGTCTGGGAACACGACAAAGAGCGCCGCTCTCCCTATCCAATACCACAGGGGACGGACCGCTCGGAGATCGGTCCCCACCTAGGAGGTCTTCGGACTACATCCGGGTGGCCGAAAAATCCACCTCACCCGTGCACTTCCGAGGTAGGGCGATTTCTCCGAAAGCGCCACGTCCGCAGA
>JBDKKQ010000060.1:0-4524 GCA_039796015.1 Verrucomicrobiota bacterium | reverse complement strand
GGTCACCCATCCGTTCCAGCAGGGACTGCCGCAGGATCGGATCGATCTTCCCCCGGGATTGGATGCCACTGCGAGCGAGCGCGGTCAGGACGCCCTTCTTGCCATAAAACGACTCCAATCGTTGGAGCAGTTCCCCGTCGGTAAGGTCCTTGCGGGAGGGCACGCGCAGAAGGAGGTGCACGTGATTGCTCATCAGGCAGTAGGTGATGATCTCAATGCCGCAGAAGGCACTGAGTTTGAAGAGAATTTCGGCAAGCTTCTCCTTGCCGAGATCGTCGAGGAGGAACTGACCGCCGACCACGCGGGAGATGCAGTGATAGACCGCCGACTGATCCTGGGACGCCTTCAACCGAGCCATGCGCATAGGTCGTCTTCTCCTGGCGATGGGAATATAGGGATGAAGTGGGGGAACCACTCCACCTCCCGAACCCCAGGTCCAAGATCCCTATCCGGGATCATCCCGTCAACACTGTTGAACCTGTCACTTTATTTACTATTGGGGTTTTGAAACCCAGGGTGTCCTCCCGGACATCGTCACCATGGCCAAGGGAATCGGCAATGGATGCCCGCTGGCAGCGGTGGTCACCACGCCGAAAATCGCGCAGGCCCTGGCGTCGCGAATTCACTTCAACACCTTCGGCGGAAATCCCGTCGTCTGCGCCCAGGGCCGCGCGGTGCTGGAAGTGATCGAACGCGAGAAGCTTCAGGCGAATTCACTGCGGATGGGCCATCACCTCAAGGACGGCCTCACCCGGCTGGCGGAGAAACACGCCGTCATTGGCGACGTCCGTGGCCTGGGTCTCATGCTCGGGGTGGAGTTGGTGAAAGATCGTCAGACGAAGGAGCCGGCCAAGGAGGAGTGCCTCGCGGTGTTCGAGAAGTCGCGCGAGCTCGGACTGCTCATCGGCAAGGGCGGGCTCTGGGGCAATACGCTGCGCATCAAGCCGCCGATGAACATCACTCTGTCTGATGCGGACTTCCTGCTCGAAGTCCTGGACGACGCCTTTTGCGGTCTGTGAATTCCGCGCCAGGCCGACTGCGTCACGCCAACCCGCTTCGCGATCATCCACGTTCAAGGGCGCCGGCCTAGCATCGCGATGAGGCGGGCAACCGTCCGCCGCGTCTGACACTCTACCTCTAATACACGTACGCGGAACCTCCGGAACGCCGGGCCTGCCACTGGAGTTGAGCCCGCGGACGGTTCTCCACGTGACCGTCAGCGAACCCGGCGTTCAGGCCGCGCAGCCTGCCCGCCCACTGATGGCCGCCGGAGTTGTCCTGCATTTCCACGACCTGGAGGTCCGCGATCCACGTGCCCAGATACCAGTCCGAGATCATCGGCTGGGTTGCGACGGTGGGGTCGTCCACACGTCTCGGCCAGGACAACGGCGTGCGCACCTGCAGCAGACCCGGGTCCGGATACTCCAGAGTCTCCCCCAGCTTGCGGGGCACCCACCACATCAGGTCCCCGAAGTAGTAATTGACCCCCTGCACGTGGGTCATCTCGTCCACCAGATCGGCCGGGGTGAGCAATTCGCGTCCGCGCAGCGATCGGAAATTGGCGTCCCTCACCCACCTTCGCGTCGGACGCGTCGGACAAAACCACTGGGGCACCCCAACGCCATAAGGGGCCAGGTTGGTGACCATTTCATGTGCCACGATGTAGGGTTCGATGAAGGACAATTGATTGGTCGGCAGGCGGAAGGAGGGGAGGCGTCCCTTGCCGTCGTCGGTGGCATAGACATTGGCCGCAACGCCCCATTGCCGGTACTGGTTCAGGCAGACGGTCACCTTGGCGTTGAAGCGGGCACGCAGCAGTTGAGGTATCAGCAGTCCGGCAAGAATGCCAATGACGGCCAGCACCACCAGCAGCTCCGTGAGCGAGAAGGCGCGGCAAGGGGCGCTGGGAGTTGGGTGATCAGCCTTCACGGAAGTTCGGACACGTGTCGGTGGGGAACCTCACACGAAATCTGAGTTTGAGGAGCGTCTCCGGCAGGACCTCCTCACCGCTCCACCACCCGGTAGAAACGGGCGGTGTGATCCGCCATCGGGTCTTCCAGAACGATTCCGCCGGAAGCGGCTGTTCGACTCGTGAGTTGGGTCCACTCCAGCAGGTCGGAAGAGGCTTCGAGAACGCAGACGGCCCCGGGATGACCATGAACCCGCAGCGCCACCCGGCCGTTACCGGCTCCTTCAATCCGCAGGAACGGCAACGCGGTGGACGGCAGGAGGTAGTTGGCGATCACATGTTCTGCCACCCGCCGCCCGCTCGCCTTCCCCTCAAGGTTGTCGAAGGAGAAATGGATGCCGCCGTAGATGCGGCTCATGCCGACCTCATCCGCGCAGGCGGACAGACTCTCGTAAGTGCGGGACACGCCGGGCAGGGAGTCGGAGGTGGCGGCGAAAGTGATGGCGTCGGTGCCGTAAAAGAAAGCCAGGACCTCGGCGCTTGCCTTGCTGAAGGTGCTGTGCCCGCTGGGGTAGGCCGGGAAAGGCGGCGCAGCGAGGGAGTGATTCCAGGTGAAGTCCGCCTCGGTGCCTGCATTGCCGTCCTCATCCGCGCGCTGAATGGCCGTGACCGGACGCCAGAGGTTGTAGCGGTACTTGGCTTCCCAGCAGACGATGGCGGCGTCCGCCTGAGCCAGACTCAACAGCGCCATCAATCGGGCCGTTTCGGCGAGGTCCGTGCCACGATCCCGTACGATGGTGGCCGCAATCTCATGCCAGTGCCCCGGGGGCATCGCGGTGTAGCTGAAGTCCGACCAGAACACCGCCGTCTCCCGCTGATAGGCCGTCCGGGCCGTGCTGGTGGTGCCGCCGAGCACCCGCACCTCCTCCAGCGCCTCCGCGTACTCCGGGGTGTTCAGTGCCGGGGGCGGTCCGGGCACAAAGGCCTCAATGTCCGGGATGGCGAAGGGCTTCACGTATCTCCAGTGCGGCGTCAATGGCGGACGGAAGAACGGTGGCGTCCGACGCCACGCCCCGGGAACGTTGCTCGGGATATACGGCACCTCGGTCGCGGAACCGTCCGCCGCCCGCGCGCTGAGAATGGCCAGCGCCGCCACCCTTCCGAGTTCGAGTCCCTCGGTGATGGCCGCGTTGTCGGGAACCCCTGCCCGCCACGTGCGAAACGTGGCGTCCGCGTCCGCCCGAATGC
Organism: Verrucomicrobiota bacterium; assembly: GCA_039796015.1. GTDB lineage: Bacteria > Verrucomicrobiota > Verrucomicrobiia > Limisphaerales > UBA9464 > SXXZ01. The sequence continues at coordinate 1,367 of JBDKKQ010000060.1, read as the reverse complement.
CGGGATAGAGAGTCCTCGACACCTCGTAACCGGCGGCCGCCGCTGCGGCTTCGGCAGAGGTGTCTGGGGATGGCTGTTGTTGGAACAGGTACGGCTGGTGGGTGCCGGTCACTGCGTTGACGGCGTCGTAGATCGCCAGATGCAGGATCGCCAGGTTCCGCGTGGAAAGGGTCGGACCGGTGTTGTCGAGCCGGATGGCGCGCATCATGACTGCATTCCAGTCCAGCACTCCATTGCCGAGGCCATTGCCATTGCCGCGCACGACGGACCCGCCGGCCAGCCACAGCGCCAGCCAGATCCACCGTCCGGGAGGAGCGATGTTTAACCACGGCGTCACACCAGTGTGTATCAGGAACCGAACGCAGCCACAAGGATCACCGAAGCTTCAATCACGCCGACTCCACGGTCATTGGATTCGGTGCGAACCGGTCGCAGTTTGCTTGGGATAGACCAAAGGAGAATTCTGGAAGACGACATTTATGAAGGTGCGTCATCAAAATGCTGAGCGATCAGTTCATCGATGGCGACCGATGGGTGATGACTGAACTGCCGGCCGGAGCTGGGGAGTCCCCGCCGTTCGACAGGGCACTTCGTTGGATGTGATCCTTAAACTGCGCCAAGGAGTCAGTGGGTGACGTGGTGGCGTCCTCAACGGTTCCGTAAATTCCCTGCTTCGCCAAAGCGAACAAGTCTTCGATCCCGACCATGAATTCCATGTCAGATGGGACAGAGCCATTATGGCGAATCCAGAACTGTTTTAGGAACTTGGTAAACTCGTGAGCTCGGGAATGTTCATGTATAAAAGCCCAATACATCCGTCCCATGATCCTCCGAATGGGTTCCTACTCTGGATCCGTACCAATTAGTGGGGACAACATGCCCACCATCTCTTGCCGTAATGACTTAATTGCCAGAGATAGACTGGCAACCTCATCTTCGTACTCTTGAACGCCGAGTACACGGTCCGCCCAAGCATTGACCTCGCTTGGTTTGATGACGCCAGCATCGAGGCCGAGCTTTAACTCAAGCGCATCCCCTGAGTATTGGATGCTCACTGTTGGATGAGCCCAGGTTCAAGGGACGAGAATCAGTTCGCCGCGTGGAACGGCGTCCGGCATTGGACTATCGGTGCATTCACAAGTTGTCGGTGAAAGAGCTGGACTACCGCAGGGAAAGGGTTTAGGAAGCAGGGCGTGTCTGAAGTACTGGTGGTGCAAGGGCGGCGGATGGGATCTGAGGAAGTGGCGTGGTTAGGGGGATGGATTGAGGAGCATCCTGAGTGGAGCCGTAAGCGGATCGCAAAGGAACTGTGCCAGCATTGGGGCTGGGTGGATGCTCGTGGACGGCTGAAGGATTTCGCGGCACGC
>JBDKKQ010000059.1:0-9375 GCA_039796015.1 Verrucomicrobiota bacterium | reverse complement strand
GGCTTCCGCTGAAGAGACCGGCGGCGATGAAGGCAGAACCGGCGGGTGCAGCAAGACTACCAATTCAGGCACCTCGCGCAGGAAGCGCCAGACGCCGTCGTCACCCTGAACGCGGGTCTCGCCGTTGACGCGCTTTTCGGCGATCCACAACCGCAACTGTTCGGCCGATACCGGACCGTACTCATTTCCGTCGCTGCCTAGAATTCGATACATGGTATGGGTTTGAAGGTGATCTGAATCAGTAAAATCTGACAAACCGGGACTGGATCAATACGCGCAAGATTAATCTGAAGACTGTCATTGAATCTATCAATCCGGGCCTCGGGCATCGATTGGAAAAGTCCGGAAACAATTCCACCTCGAGACCTCAGATTCGAATCACGATTCGACAGGGACCTCAACGTAGCGTTGAGTGATACATATTTATGCGAAGCGCACGCGCCATTCCGTTGCTCTGCCTGCTGGGCGTCGTTGTGTCGTTGGCCGCGGACACCCCGGTGGACTTCAATCGCGAGGTACGCCCCATCCTCTCCGACCGTTGCTTCGCTTGTCACGGTCCCGACGCCGCTAAGGGCCGCAAAGCCGGCCTGCGCCTCGACGAATACGCCGGCGCGACAACAAAACTGAAAAGTGGCAATACCGCGGTGGTGCCGGGCGACGTAGAAAAGAGTGCGCTGGTGCAACGGATCCTCAGCGAGGAGGCGGAGGACGTGATGCCACCGCCGGAGCTGCACCGGCCCCTGTCCCAGGCGGAGAAGGAAATCCTGATCCGATGGGTGAAGCAGGGAGCCAGGTACGACCCTCACTGGGCGTTCGTCAGCCCACGGGCCCACCCGGTGCCGAACGTGTCCGACCCATCTTGGCCCAAGGACCCGCTCGACGCGTTCATCGCGCACGCCGCTTCCCAGAAAGGCCTAAGCCCTTCCGCTCCTGCCGACCGCGCCACGCTCCTCCGCCGCGCTTCGTACGCACTGACCGGCTTGCCACCGACAACCGCCGAGACCGACGCCTTCGTGGCGGACACCGCCGCCAACGCCTATGAGCAGAGGGTCGATACCCTGCTGGCCTCGCCGCGCTTCGGCGAACACTTGGCGGTGGCTTGGCTCGACCTTTCGCGCTATGCCGACACCTGGGGCTACACGGGCGACATGGCCATGTTTGCCTGGCCCTGGCGCGATTGGGTGCTGAAGGCGTTGAATGACAACAAGCCCTACGATCAGTTCCTGACCGAACAGATCGCTGGTGACCTGCTGCCTCATCCGACCCAGGACCAACGCGTGGCCACGGCCTACAACCGGATCCACCGTATGACCTTCGAAGGCGGATCCATCGCTGAAGAATTCCGGCAAGACGGCATCAACGACCGCGTGATGACCGCCGGCTACGGATTCATGGGGCTGACCCTGGAGTGCTCGCGCTGCCACGACCATAAATACGATCCGATCTCGCAGAAGGACTACTTCTCGATGGCGGCGATGTTCGGCGACCTGAACGAAAACGGGCTGCTGTCCATGCATGGCGAAGTGCCACCCCCGTTCGTCCGGCTGTTCAAGTCCGACGAGGATCGTCGCAAAGAAACCGAACTGGGCGCGGCCGTCACGGCCGCAGAGCAAGCCTTGGCGGCAGTACCGCCTGCATCTCCGTCGCTGACTGGGGCCGTAGCCGTGCCCGCGCCCGTGGCGCACTTCCCGCTCGAAGCCTTCACGAAGACGGGCGTCGACGACGCGCTCGCCAACACCAAGCCTGCCAAGTTCGAGCGTCGCGAATCGCCGGAAGACCTCCAACTCGTCCCCGGCGTCCAGGGCCAGGCGGTAAAGTTCAACGGCGATGCGGGCTTCATCCTACCGGACTTCAAGCAACTGGGGCGCTTCGACGCGTTCACGTTCTCGAGCTTCCTCCGCCTCGGTGAAAAGAACGCCCGTGGGACAATCCTTCACTCGACCGGTTTCTACACGGGCGATGGCGACGCGACCGGCGTCGAACTGCTGGTGAACCAGGGGAAGCTCCGCTGGAGCATGATCCACCTTTGGCCCAACAGCGCCGCCTCCATCGAGACGGTTGAGGAGCTTCCGGTGAGCCAATGGCATCGAGTGACGGTCACCTACGATGGTTCCTCCAAAGCGGCTGGGTTGCACGTGTACCTCGACGGACGCGAGGTGAAGACGGCGGTCGTACGCGACACGCTTCATGCCAAGCCGCGAGACAATGCCCTGGAGATCGGATCCCGTTCCCGCGACGCAGGCTTCCGCAACGGCTCGCTCGACGAGGTCCAACTCTGGCGCACCGCCCTGACGGCCGCCGAAGTCGCGGTCCTTCACGGGCTGGATGCCGCTACCTTGCCTCCGTCCGTGAAGGCCGAACAGGCTCGCCTCCGTGCCGACCCCGCCTTCGCCGAGGCCTGGGAACGCGTCCAGAAAGCCCGTCGAGCACTCGCCGCACATCAGGAGGCGGCCCCTGCCTTCCTGGCGATGGAACATTCGCCGCTCGCTCCCAAGACCTACGTGCTCACCCGCGGCGAATACAACAAGCCGGAGCTCTCCAAGCCCTGTGAACCTGGCGTGCCGTCCCGCATCTTCCCGTGGAACGACTCCTTGCCGAACAACCGTCTTGGCCTCGCCCAGTGGCTGACCGACCCGAAGCATCCCCTGACCTCGCGCGTGGTTATTAATCGTCTTTGGGCTCAAGTCTTTGGCGCGGGACTCGTCGCCTCCAGCGAGAACCTGGGCCTGCAAGGTGACCTGCCCACTCACCCAGAACTGCTGGACACCCTGGCCGTGGACTTCGTTCGCAGCGACTGGAACACGAAGGCCATGCTGCGGCGCATGGTCCTCAGCGCAACCTTCCGACAGGCCTCGACGCCGACACCGGAAGGTCGCGAGAAGGACCCATCCAATCGCTACCTCGCTCGTGGCCCCATCCTCCGCCTCACGGCCGAGATGGTGCGCGACCAGGCCCTGCTGGCCTCCGGCCAGCTCGTCGAGAGGGTCGGAGGCGCCAGCGTTCAGGAGTCCGCCAAACGGCGCAGTGTGTACACCTACCGCAAGCGCACGGCACCACCCGACGACATGCTCATCTTCGACGCAGGATCGCGCGAGGTCTGCCAACCCAAGCGACTCAACACCAATACGCCGCTGCAAGCCCTGGTTTTGCTGAACAACTCCGGCTTCTTCGAGTCCGCCAAGTACCTCGCCTTGCGCGTGAGCAAGACCTCCGGCGACCCCGCGGCCCAAATTGCCGAGGCCTTCCGACAGGTCTGCACCCGTGCACCGCGGCCCGCCGAGCTCGCGGCACTCACGGATCTTTACGCGATGCAGAACCTCCATGGAACGCAGCTCACTCCAGCGCCCGCGCCAGACTTGGCGCCATCCAAGATATCGTCCGATCCCGCCTTGGCTGCTCTCACCCTCGTCTGCTCCACCATCCTGGCAAGCGACTCTGCCGTCACCTCCCGCTGACCATGTCCGCCCAACTTCCTGCCTACGACCATCTGATGCGCTCCACGCGTCGGCATTTCTTTGGAACCTCGGCCTTGGGTCTCGGTGCCCTCGCGATGCGCGGGATCGTCGGCGAGGCCCACGCTGCGCCGCTGCCGCAGGGCACGCACTTCCCGGCCAAGGCCAAGCGCGTCATCTACCTGTTCCAAGCGGGCGGTCCGTCGCAGTTCGAGACGCTCGACCCCAAGCCGCTCCTCCGCGAGAAGCACCTGCAACCACTGCCCGACTCGGTCCGCCAGGGACAGCGTCTGACCGGCATGAGCGGGTACCAAGCCACGCTCTCGCTGGCGGGCTCGTTCGTTGATTTCAAGAGGTACGGCCAGAGCGGCATCGAATACAGCGACATCATGAGCCATACCGGCCGTTTGGCCGATGAGCTCTGTGTCATCCGCTCGATGCACACGGAAGCGATCAACCACGACCCCGGTATTACGTTCTTCTGCACCGGCAACCAAGTGGCCGGTCGGCCCTCGATGGGTGCCTGGGCTTCTTATGGTCTGGGCAGCATGAACGAAAACCTGCCGGCCTTTATCGTTTTGGTCTCGCAAGACGCCAACAAGGATCAGCCGCTCTATTCGCGCCTCTGGGGTTCGGGCTTCCTGCCTTCCGAACACCAGGGGGTCAAGTTCAAGGCCGGCACAGAACCGGTACTCTTCCTGACGAACCCGGAAGGCGTCTCGCCCCACGCCCGCCGTGGCATGCTCGACGCGCTCGGCAAGCTCAACGCCGACCAGCGCAACACCGAACTTGATCCTGAGATCGACGCACGCCTTGCGCAGGCCGAGATGGCCTACCGGATGCAGACCAGCGTGCCGGAGGTGGCCGACCTTTCCCAAGAATCGCCAGCGACCCTCGCGATGTACGGCGACAGCGTGAAGACACCAGGTTCTTTCGCCGCGAACTGCCTTCAGGCCCGCCGACTTGTCGAGAAAGGCGTGCGCTTCGTGCAACTCTTCCACCAGGGCTGGGACAACCACGGCGGCCTTCCGGGCGGCATCACGCACCAATGCAAGCAGACCGACCAGGCTTCGGCGGGGCTCATCCAGGATCTCAAGCAGCGCGGGTTGCTCGAAGACACGCTGGTCATCTGGGGCGGCGAGTTCGGTCGCACCGCCTACGGCCAGGGTCGGATCAGCAAAGACTCCTACGGGCGCGACCATCACCCCCGCTGCTTCAGCCTCTGGATGGCTGGTGGCGGCGTCCGAGGTGGTCATGTCCACGGCCAGACCGACGAGTTCGGCTACAACATCGTTCGGGATCCGGTCCATGTGCATGATTTGCACGCCACGATGCAGCACCTTCTCGGTGTCGATCACGAACGCCAGACCTTCAAGTTCCAAGGGCGCTACTACCGCCTCACGGACGTCGCGGGCAGCGTGGTCAAAGCCGTGATTGCCTAAGCGGAACGATTCAGTTGGCTCAGTCGGCCGCGGTGGAAAGCGAAACCGATCGACTTAAGTTTTTTGTTGATCAGCCCTCCAAGGCGACGAGCTTCTGGAAATCATCCCTCCGCTTCCCAATTTCTTGGACCGTACAAACCTCGCCCCAGTCCGACTCATCCGTCTCTTGCGTATTGGGGTCGCCCTCATTGTCGGCTTCGGTCTCGCCAACCGCTCGATCGCTCTCGAGATCGTCCGCCCGCCCGCCTCCCAAACGATCTTCCTGGGCGATCCGGTGAGCTTCCGTGTCGAAGCCCAGGGCCAACCGCCCCTCCAATACCGCTGGCTGCGCAACGGCAAACCGATGGACGGGGTGTCCGGCCCCGATTGGACCTTCGTCACTTCAGCCGCGGATCACGACGCGACGATCACCGTCGAGGTCATCGACAGCACCCTCCGACTCACAAGCCCAGCCGCCCGATTGACTATCGATCCTGGGCTTCCGGGTGCCTATCGGACCAATCGTCTGGTCGAGGTCGTCCACCCGTGGCAATACCGGGTGGATGGCGTGCTGCCCCACCCGCAGTGGCCAGGATGGAGCGATACCAGCACCGGATGGACCACCGGCGGCGGCGTGCTGTACGTCGAAGATTCCGAGCTTCCAGGCCCCAAGACGACCCTGCTACCGGCGACCGCCGGGAAGCTGCCCTCGACGGCCTTCTTTCGAACCACCTTTGTCAATTCGATCACCAACGCCCACTCCATCGAACTGGTCGCGAGCCTGCTGGTCGACGACGGGGCGCTGGTATTCCTCAACGGTTCAGAGGTCCAGCGCCTCGGCTTGGACGAAGGCACGGTGCTTCCGACCACCCAAGCCAGCCGGGGTGTCGGAAATGCCGCCTGGGAGGGCACGTTCCCCTGGGCGGCCACCGGCCTGAAGCCGGGAACCAACACACTGTCTGTCGAGGTGCACCAGTCGGGCTCCACCAGTTCCGACCTGGTGTGGGGACTCATCCTCGATGCGGTTTGGCAGGAGCGGGTGCGCGACACGCTGGCCCCGAGGGTCGTCTCCGTCACACCGCCGATCGGGTCCGCCGTCGGGGCGGCGCCTCGACTCGAGGTCTTGTTCACCGAACCAGTCCAAGGCGTCACGGCCTCCGCCCTCCGACTCAACGGCGTGCCAGCCACGGTCGTGACTGAATTGAGCGCCAACCGCTACGCCTTCGATTTCGGCTCTGCTCCGGCAGGCACCGTTGCACTGGCTTGGTCGACAGAACCGGGAATTACCGACCGTTCAGCCGGTGCGAACCGTCTCGACACTCGAAGTTTCTCGAACCCGGTCGAACCCGCGATCCCAGCCACCCGACTGGCCTTCGCCACGGTAGGCCAGTCCAGCGACGCCTCCGCCGACACCGCCGCGACGTTGGCCATCGACAATCGGGAGACCACCAGCAGCCGGACAGCCGACTTGCCTGGCAGCCACTGGTGGGGACACCTGTCGCGCATCCACCGCTTGCAGCGGGTCGAGGGCGTCCAACCGGCGGCACCCGACGACGCCCTTGGCCGGGGCTACGTGCTGCGTCTCCTCCGCATGGACGACCAGGTGGTCTTCGAGCAAGACCTGCCCGACGTCGGCCCGGGCGGCACTTGGACCATCGACCTGCCGGCCGGGGTCATGGCCCGTACCGTCTGGATCGGACTCCCCGGCGATCGAACCAACGGACGCGGCACACGTCAGGTCGCCCTGGCTGAAGTGCGCGTCTCCGGGGTGCCAGATATCCCGTTCGGCCCTCCGCCCCCGGTGACGGGGACGCCGCTCGACCGGTTGGTGGTCTCGAACAACCTGGCGTCCTTCAAACGCAGCACGATGCTGCGACTCACCGATGGACTCGCCCCGGCCTCCCGGGCCAACGACGACAAAGCATCCACCGAGACCAAAACCACGGAACGGACGGTTGACGGCTACTGGGAGGTCGATCTTGGAAGCACCTTCGCCCTGCACGGCATCCGTACTATCGCCGCTTCCGGCATCGGCGGACGTCTCACCAACGCCACGGTCCGGCTCTTCGACGAACAGCATGACTCGGTCTTTTCCCGGAGGATCTCCGGCCGCCCCGACACGTTCGACACCGACTTCGGCGGGCCGGTCTTCGCGAGGTATGTCCGGGTCGGGCTCGAGGACAAGCGGCGGACGGACCCGGGCGGCGGCATCGAGTGGTACATCGGATTCCGCGAGGTGGCTGTGTTCGGTCGACCCACCAACGAGGTCGGCATCCTGAGCTTTGAAGCCGATGCCAGCACGACCGGATCGACCCAACGAACCCTGTCCTGGCAGGTCGAGGACGTGCTCCGGTTGGAGTTGCATCCCGGCGTGGGCTCGGTGGGGTCACTCACTTCGGCCGACGGAAAGGGTCTGGTCCGGTTGACGCCCGCGCGTTCCACCGAGTACCTGCTCGTGGCCTCCAACACCGCCGGAATCTTCGTGCGCGCCGCCTCGGTGGAGGTTCCAGGTTCGTCCCTGCCGGTGCGCCTCGACGAGTTGGTTGCGGCCAACCGCTTCTCGTTGGCCACTGCCTCGGGCGACGCGACCGATTGGATCGAGCTCCGCAACCCGGGCAACCAGCCCGTGGACCTCGCAGGGTGGAGCCTGAGCGACGATCCGACCAAACCGCGCAAGTGGACCTTCCCCCGTTGGGTGCTCGAACCGCACCAGTCGCGGGTCGTCTTTGCCTCGGGCAGCGACCGAGGCCTCGACGCGTCAGGCGACCTGCACGTGGGCTTCAGGCTGTCTCGGGCCGGCGGTGCCTTGTTGCTCGTCCCGCCCGCCGCCTCGGGCGAAACGCTGCAGCGGGTGGACTACCCCGCCCTTGGCAATGACCTCGCCTACGGCCGTGATCTGGCCGGCAATTGGCGGATGCTCGACCCGACGCCGGGCCGCCCGAACGTGGCTGCAGCCCACCAGGGATGGGTCCGCCAGCCCGACTGGAGCCACGACCGGGGATTCCACGAGAGTCCCTTCCGCTTGTTGCTCACCGCCCCCGACCCCGATTCGACCATCCTCTATTCGACCAACGGGACCGAGCCGAGCCTCGTCTACTCCAACGGCCTCGATGTGGCGCGGACGATGTCCGTCCGCGCCCGTGCGGTCCGCCCCGGCGCCCGCCCCTCCCCGGTGCAGACGCGCACCTTCGTGTTCATCGAGAGTGTGGTCGCCGCGCCGTCGATGAACCGCACGATCACCCAGAATGCCGCTCTGGCCGCACGACTCCGAACCGGCCTGCGGGCGATCCCCACCATCGCTCTGTCGCTGCCCGGGCAGCCCGATTACCAAGAGAAGCCTGGGTCCTTCGAGATCCTCTGGCCCGACGGACGGGAGTCGGTGCACGTCAATTGCGGTCTCTCGCGCTTCGGCAACGCCTGGACCTCGTTCGACAAGCGCAGCTTCCGGGTCAAATGCCGCAACCGATACGGCGACGACGCGATCCGGGCGCCACTGTTCGACGGTTTCGACCACGGGAGGACTCCGGTCCGGTCCTTCGACCAGCTCGACCTGCGATCCGGTTCCCACGACATGTCCGAGCGCGGCTTCTACATGGCCGGCCGCTTCGTCGAGGACAGCATGCTCGATATGGGCAGCCTCAATCCCCATGGCCGCTTCGTGCACATGTACGTCAACGGGGCCTACTGGGGGCAGTACGATTGCCGGGAGTTGCTCTCGGAGCGCTTCCTCGCCGACTACCTGGGTGGATCGCGCGACGACTACGGCGCAGTCATGGGCAACGACAACGTGACCGACGACTTTGTCATCGGCGCCCCGGAGCCGCCCAACCTCGACCCCTGGGAGCGCGCCCGCGCCGACCGGAACAGCTATCAACGGGTCCGCACCCGGCTCGACGTGGCCCACCTCATCGACTTCATGCTGCTGTGGACCTACGGCGACTGCGAGTCGGAGTTCCGGAGCTGCGGCCCGCTCGAACCCGGCACCGGCTTTAAGTTCTGGATCGCCGACGCCGACGGCTTCTTGCGCACCAGCGCGCTCAACCTCAACCGGACCGATCGCGAGGGGCCCGGAGGGTTCTTCGGGTCGCTGGGGCGCGAGGGGAACCCAGACTTCCGCACGCTCTTGGCCGATCGAATCCATCGCCACTTTTTCAACGACGGCGCGATGACCCCGGCGGCCTTGGAAAACCGTCTCAATCTTCGCATGCGCGAGATCGCCGACAGCCTTGTGGCCGAGTCGGCCCGGTGGAACCAGCGCACACCGGCCTCCTGGGAAGGAGCTGCCGCCACGATCCGCACGCAGTTGTTCCCACGGCGCACGGCCTCCCTGCTGGGCCAACTGCGCGCCCGGGGCCTGTACCCCAGCTTCGATCCGCCGAAATTCGATGTGCGGGGAGGCACCGTCGCATCGGGGTTCCGCCCACAGCTTAGCGCCCCGTCGGGCACCATCTTCTACACGCTCGACGGCAGCGATCCGCGGCTGCCCGGCGGGGCCGTCTCAC
>JBDKKQ010000058.1:0-3497 GCA_039796015.1 Verrucomicrobiota bacterium | reverse complement strand
CAGCGGTCGATGGAGAATAGGTTCTTCGACCGAGCGTCGGTCGGGACTTCAAATTTGCGGTGTCTGCACAAGCCCGTTGCAGAATCAGAAAATGCGCCCTGCCGGGCACAGAATCGGAAAGTGCGCCCTGCCGGGCACACTAACAAAAAACAAAAAACAAAAAACCCCGGGGCCTTAGCCCTGGGGTTTTTCGATAAATTCTCTTTGAAGGTTTCTTGAGCGACTCCCTAGCGATCTAACTTAGACCCAGCAGCTAAGACCCATCACCTGAGACCGATAGATCGTCAAAGCAGAACCCTCAGAAAACCACCTTAGTTACCAGCCTTGACCGGAGAGGGAACAGGATTCGGCCGGGTCGGAACCACTGCAGTCACCTTGACGTTGGCGGACTGCTGGATAGCCGAAGGCATTCCGGCCGGCAGGACCATCGTGTTAGCGACGACAGAGGCTGCAGCGGGATCGAACATCTGGCCGCCGCACACTTCGTAGGAGGCACCACGGTAAGACACCGTCACGCAACCGGACCAAACAGCAACCGTTCCGTTGTCAGTAACCTGGTACTCCGAGGAACGAATGACGGCCGTCACGGTCGAACCCTTAACGATGTAGGAGGACTGAGAAGAGGTTTTCTTCACGTAACCGGCCACAGTACCCACCTTGAGGTTGATCTTGGTGGTGATCACCGGTTCGGAACCGGATTTGTCGACCGAAAGCTCGTCGAAGGAAATCGAGGAATCCGGAAGGACAACAACAGTCGGACCATTGTCGGCAAGATACAAGTTGGCCTGAGCACCGGCACCGGTCTCAATCTTTTGGCCTGTCTTGATCGCCTCGCCCACGAACGCGGCCTGACCGTCCACTTTGACGCTGCCCTTAATTCCGGTGAGTTCAGCTTTGCCAGTTTCAGCGGCAGAGAGAGAGGAACCCGCCATCATCGCGGTGATCGCGCAGAGGCCGGCGAAGCGGGGAGAGATCCCGATCAATTTCATGGTATCGCGTGTAAGAGGTTGAATTTTGTTTCTTCCGGAGGTTAGGAACCGACCTTGGGAAGTCAACCGGGAATTCCGATGAAACCACCTACAAAGATCGTCCTAATTTTGCTAATCTGCAGACAACTCTGAACCGGCGAAGTCTTAGAATCAAGACTTTGCCGCCACGATTTCAGTTAACCCGGCGGACCATAACTCCCATGCGCTCAGCAGCTCACGAGATTGCTCCACATCCGGAGAGCGCATGGGAAGCCGAACCGACCCTACCGCGACCCCTTCATGAGACAGAACTGTCTTGAGGGAACCCAGGTACCCGCTCTGACCCAGAATCTCAATCAGGCGGATGGAATGCCGCTGCGCACGACGGGCCAGCGCCCAATCTCCTCGGGCGGCCGCAGCCTGCATGGCTCGGTACAAGGGAGCCGCGAGATTATAGGTCGACCCCACAGCTCCAGTGGCTCCCAGAGTGAGTGCTGGCAAGAGCAAGTCATCGCACCCGTAAAGCAACTCTTGCCCCGGACTCAAGGCCTCCACACAGCGCTGCAGCAGCACTAGGTCCGGATTGCTGAACTTCAGCCCAGCCATGGTAGGAATCCGCTGGGTGGCCTGAAGGAGAAATCGATCCGAAGCCAAATGGATTCCGGTCATGCCTGGCAGGTCATAGGCATGAAACGGCAGACCAGGAGCCCCGGAGGCAATGAAGGCGCTCGACTCAACCCAAGCCTCCACATCCGCCGGCTTGAAGTAGCTCGGAGCCAGAGCGGCGATGCCCGTTGCACCAAATTTCTGAGCATGGACCGCCAATTCGCGGGCCTCCCGAAGGCAATTGGAGCCGACATGAATAATGCACCGCAAAGAAGTGCCATGGAGAACGGCAATCCAGCGTTCAGCCAATTGACACCGCTCAACCGCGCTGAGGGAGTGACTCTCACCGGTGGTACCGTTGACGAAAACACCGTCGACGCCTTGCTGAACCAATCGAGCGGCCAGAACCTCCACAGGCCCCAAGTCTAAAGTTCCGTCCGGGGCGAAGGGAGTTACAGGAGCTGCGATCAGGGGAACTCGGATCGGAAGTTGAGCATTGGGGGGCATGGCTGGACTGGAAGTCTCGTCAGCGCTTCGATTTGAATGCAACGCGGGAAAACACAAGCAACCAGTCAACGCGGATCACTTTCCGGGTTTAAAAAGTACGGATGCGTACTAACCTCTCAAAAACTGAGGTCACTTATGCCCATACCCACTGTCGCTCCTGAAGCCGTCGCCGCCGCCAAGACCCAACTTAACCAGCACCTGCTGGAGATCATCGAGTGGCACTTCAACCCCGCCACCGGGTGCTCCTTCTGGCTGGATTGGGCCCGCAAAAACTGGGATCCGCGCAAGGAGATCACCTGCTTTGAAGACCTGTTGAAGTTTTCCCACTTCCAGGATGAATCACTGCGCGACTTGCAACCCGAGGTTTGGGTCCCGGCCGAGTTCAAGGGCAAGCCCTTCAATATCTTCGAGACCGGTGGCACCACCGGTATGCCCAAGCAACGCATCGGGTGGAACGACTACAAGGTCGATTACTCCGAGTTCAGCGACAAGATCAACGACGACCACTTCCCGCGCGGGGGCGCTTGGCTGATGATGGGGCCGACCGGTCCTCGCCGCCTGCGCCTTGCCATCGAACATCTGGCCAACGTCCGCGGCAGCTCCTGCTACTTCATCGACCTCGATCCGCGCTTCGTGAAGAAGCTCTTGTCGAACAAGCAGTACGACGTGGCCAAGCAATACATGGCCCACGTGGTCGACCAGGCCGCAACCATCCTGAAGCACCGCAAGGTCAGCGGCCTCTTCACCACGCCCAAGTTGCTGGAGGCCTTGGGCGAGCAAGTGAACCTCTGGGAAGCGGGTATCCGCGGCGTGTTCTGCGGCGGCACCTCCATGAAGCCTCAGGAAGTGCGCTTCATTGTAGAGGAACTGCTCGAGGGACGCATCGGATTCTACCCCACCTACGGCAACACCCTCATGGGTCTGGCCGCGAGCGTGCCGCTGCAGCCGGAAGATAATTTCAGCGTGACCTATTACGCGCCGCAGCCGAGGGCCGTCTTGCGCGTGGTTAAACCCAACGCCACCGATGAGTTGGTCAACTACGACGAATTCGGCCGCGTCGAACTCACCACCCTGACCCGCGAGTTCTTCATGCCGCGGTTCCTGGAGCGCGACGAGACCATCCGTCGTGCGCCGCGCCCCCCTTACGCCTGGGACGGCGTGGGTGATGTTCGTCCGTTCGGTGCGATGGAGAAGACCATCGTCGAGGGCGTGTACTGACGTCCTGGGCTGTCTTGGCCCGAAGCCCCAAAAACAACGCCGACTCCGTGTCATCCACGGGTCGGCGTTTTCATTTTGGGAGGGATTTCACGGAAGCGCCGACGCCATCCGCAGAGGAACTCAAGGCGCGGAGGCCGCCTTGGGCACCGAATTGGTCTCGGGCTTTGCCGGGTCGGCTTTGGCTCCGGCGTCCTTCTT
>JBDKKQ010000057.1:0-10914 GCA_039796015.1 Verrucomicrobiota bacterium | reverse complement strand
ACCTACCTTTGGACTCAGGTCGGAGGCCCGGGCCCGGTGGTGATTGAATCGCCCGACCAGCGACTCACCCGAGTCCGTTTGCCGGGGCAGGGTGTCTACAGCTTGCGCCTGAGTGTTTCGGACGGTGCCTTGTCGTCGGCCGATCACGTGGTCTTGACCGCGGGTCGAGCCGGAAGCGATGTGACTTGGATCACGGCGGGTTCCAGTTGGCGCTATCTGGACACGGGAGTCGATTTAGGCACTGCTTGGCGCGCCCCAACCTTTAATGACGCCAGTTGGAAAACGGGCAAGGGAATCTTGGGTTATGGGGATGCCAATCAGGCCACGACTCTCGGGTTTGGGGCCAATTCCAGCGGTAAATACATCACCACCTACTTCCGCCTGAAGTTCGATGTTAGCGACCCGGGTTCGGTGACCGCCTTGCTGTGTAAGGTGCTGCGCGACGACGGGATAGTAGTTTGGCTCAACGGCGTGCAGGTGGCTAAGGACAACTTGCCCGAGGGAGATGTGGTGAATCAAACGCTGGCCAGCAGCGCCATCGGTGGCACCGACGAAACCACTTACTTCGACTACCGCCTCGACCCGTCCGCATTGAAGGCGGGCGAGAATACGATGGCCGTGGAGGTGCACCAAAACTCGGGTTCTTCCAGTGATCTGAGCTTCGACCTGTCGCTGCAAGCCACCGTGTTGCCCACCAATCAGGCGCCGACTGTCGATCTGGGGGCCGATCGTCAACTGGCTGCTCCCGGAACGCTGTTGCTGGACGCTTTGTTCAGCGACGATGGGTTGCCGCTGCCGCCCGGAGTCCCCGGGTTCCAGTGGAGTTGGATGAGCGGCCCGGCTGTGGTGACCTTTGCCGATGCCACAGCTTCCCGGACCGCCGTGACCTTCGATCGACCCGGTGATTACGTGATCGGGTTTCAAATCAAGGACGGTCTTTTGTCGGCCCGGGATGAAGTGCTGGTTCGGGTGGGTGGGGCTCCGTCTGGCCCCGTTGTCACCATAGAGACTTCGGCCTCGGGCTTCGTGTTGAAGTTCAATGCCGCGGCAGGGCGCCCCCACACGGTCCAGTTCTGCGACGATTTAATCGGTGGAGCCTGGGACACGTTTGAGGCGATTCCCGCCATCTCAAGGGCTTCCACGCTCCAAGTTAACGTGCCTGTGTCCAACGGAAGTCGGTTCTTTCGCGTGCTAGTCCGATGAGACGAGTTGATGGCTGTCCTGGGAGAGCCGGGTAAGTTCACCTTGCCTCGCCTCCCGGGCCCGTCCCAACGTCTGGGTCATGAACCGCATCGAGCAACGCTTCGCTGCCCTCAAGGCGGCCGGTCAACGGGGGTTAGTGGTCTATATCGGAGCTGGTGATCCTAATTTGGAGGCCACTCGTCGACTGGCTTTGAGCTTCGATGCGGCCGGGGTCGACGTTTTGGAACTGGGGGTTCCTTTCAGCGATCCGCTGGCCGACGGCATCGTCAACCAATTGGCCGCACAGCGCGGATTGGAGAGCGGCACCACGCCACCCAAGGTCCTGGCGACCATCACCGAGATTCGCACGGAGTCGCAAATCCCCATCGTCCTCTACATTTATTTCAACTTGCTGCACCGCGTCGGGGTGGAGCGTTTCATTCGGGACGCCGCCGCCGCCGGTGTGGATGGATTGCTGGTGCTGGACCTGCCGCCCGAAGAATCGGAGACCTATGAGTCGCTGATGGCCTCGGCGGGCCTGAGCCCGGTGTACCTCATCGCTCCGACCACCCCAGATGCCCGCATCGCATTGATCGCACCCCGGGCGCGTGGGTTCATTTATTATGTCAGCCGCGAAGGCGTGACCGGTATGCAAAGTCAGGTCAGCGATACCATCGCCATGATGACCGACAAGATTCGTGCCCACTCCCCATTGCCCATCGCGGTCGGCTTCGGCATCTCGAATGCCGAGCAGGCCCGCCAGGTGGCTCAGCATGCCGAGGCCATTGTTGTCGGCAGCGCCATCGTCAACCGGATTGCCGAGCATGGAAAATCAGCGGACTTGGTGGAGCGCGTGAGCGGGTTTGTTAGGGAGTTGGCGGAAGCGGTGCATTCGGTTCGTTGAAGATCGAATCTTCCAACCCTCCGGTGCGTCGGTAAGGCCATCTCATGAAGGCCATTGCATTAGCGTTGGGGTTCCTTTGGACGGCGGGTGCCGTGGGTGCAGCACCGGGGGCTCCGACTCCCGCCCTCCAACGATTTCGCCAAGAGGTGGCCGAGCGTTTCCCGGGGGATTCGCAAGCCCCGAAAGGCCCGGTCACATTGGTGTTGCCTGGTGCCAATGGATCCGTTCGTGCCTACAGCCAAGGCAGTTGGTACGAGCATCAGAAGGGGCACTGGCAAACCTTGCCGCTTGGACCCTCACCTCCGGGCAATCAATTTCTGTTCCCCGATGCGCTGGGTCGGGCTGTGAGTGCGGATTTTCCCGGCTCGTCCGTGATCCAAGTGCTCCCGATCGGGCAGGGGTTTCTGGTGGTCTCCACCAACCGATTGCATCGCTGGGAATCCGGGAAGTGGACCCGGGAACCCTGGCCGGAATCGTGGACTATTTCCCAGTTGGCGGTGACGCACGAGGGAACCTGGTGGGCCGCCTCCAGCCATGGATTGGTTCGTCGGACGGCCTCTGGTTGGGAGCCCGAAGCCATTATTGATGCGGGGGATCGAGCCTGGGCGGTGCGCTCGGTTCGGGGCGTCGCCGTCGATGCATCGGGGCAACTTTGGTTCGCCACTAAGGCCGGTGTGGCTTGCCGGACGTCGAAGGGATGGCGTTTTTTTGAGGGCAAAGACGGACTGCCATGGAACGAGTTCACCGGGATCGCCGCCGGTCCTGCGGGTGAGGTCTGGTTCACCACGTCCCGCGGAGTGATTCGCTGGAACGGCTCCGAGTTTCAATACCGTCAGGGACTGCGTTGGTTGCCCTCCGATGCTGTGGCGCAGGCCTGGGTCCAAGCCGATGGCCGAGCATGGTTCGCCACGTCCAGCGGTGTGGGCTTCATCGACCAGCAGCCCATGACTCTCGCCCAGAAGGCTGAGCTTTATGAACGCGAGATGGATCAGTACATCCGCCGCACCTCGTATGGATTCACGGCCGAAGCCCCATTGAAGACTCCGGCCGATCGGTCGACAGCCGCTCCTGAAGATTCTGACAACGACGGCCTGTGGACCGCGATGTACGGGGCCGGCGAGTGCTTTGCCTATGCTGCGACCCGGGATCCGAAGGCCAAGGCCCGAGCCACGAGGGCCTTCGAGGCGTTGCGGTTTCTCCAGAAGGTGACTCAGGGCGGAACGCCGGCGCCTCCGAAGGGCTATGTGGCTCGAACCGTCCGACCTGTGGAATGGCCCGATCCCAATGCGGGTCGGATCAATGGCGATCGCGAAGAAGCCAAACGCGACGGACTCTGGAAGGTGTATGAGCCCCGCTGGCCCAAGAGCGCCGACGGTCGCTGGTATTGGAAGAGCGACACCAGCAGCGATGAATTAGACGGGCATTTCTTCTTTCATGCCGCCTACTTCGAGCACGTGGCAGAAACAACTGAAGAGAAGGACCGGTGCCGCGAGGTGGTTCGGGATTTGGCCGACCATTTGGTGAGCCATGGGTTCAACTTGGTCGACATCGATGGTAAGCCCACCCGGTGGGGACAGTTCGGGCCAGAGTCGGTGAATCGCGACGAACGCTGGGTGGCCGAGCGCGGGCTCAATTCACTCAGCATCCTCAGTTATCTCGCTGTCGCCGGTTATGTCACGGGGGACCCGAAGTACACGGAGGCTTCCCGTGAGTTGGTGAACCGACATGGCTATGCGCAGAACTTGATGTTTCCCAAGGTGCAGTTCGGCCCCGGGTCCGGGAACCACTCGGACGACGAAATGGCCGTGATGTGTTTCTACAACTTGCTGCGCTACGGAAAGGATCCTGCGATCCAGGATCGGGTGCGCTACGCATCCTACGCCTACTGGGCGATGGAGGCTCCGGAACAAAATCCCTTCTTCAACTTCGCCTTTGCTGCCGAGGCACTGGGCAAAACCATTCGCAATGTCTGGGGGGAATTTTCCGTGCATCCGTGGGCGGGGTGGCATGAAGACGCCCTGGCGACGCTGCGGGGGTTTCCCTTGGACCGTTTAAATTGGCCGCATCAGAACTCCCACCGGTTGGACATCGTCCGACTGTCCCGCCAGCAGGCTCGGGATTTGTACGACCCTCGGGACGAAGGCCGTGGCCGCCGGGTGAACGGCCAGGTATTGCCCGTAGAGAACCGCCATTTCGAGCACTGGAACACCGACCCGTGGACCTTGGACTACGGTGGAAGCGGCAATGTTTTGGGCAGCGGCACAGTGTTTCTCTTGCCCTATTATCTAGGACTCTACCACGGCTTTATCGA
This sequence comes from Verrucomicrobiota bacterium, assembly GCA_039796015.1. GTDB lineage: Bacteria > Verrucomicrobiota > Verrucomicrobiia > Limisphaerales > UBA9464 > SXXZ01. The sequence goes on along the minus strand of JBDKKQ010000057.1, from coordinate 6,517 downwards.
GAAGCCCGAGTAGGCTGGATGGAATCCGACGAATTTTGTCCGAAATACCACCTTGCACACGAGGCCGTCCGATTTAGTTTTATTCCGTCCGGGCGGTTCAGCCTCGGTTCTCAGCATGATGTCACCCAAGAAGGTCTACTATTTCGACAACAACGCCACGACCCGCGTCGCCCCCGAGGTGGTGACGGCCATGATGCCGTTCCTGAGTGAGCTGTGGGCCAATCCTTCCAGCGCCTACGCCTTTGGTTCGCAAGTCCACGGTCATGTGGAGAAGGCCCGGGAAACGGTTGCGGCACTAATCAACGCGGATCCGAAGGAAGTGACCTTCACGAGCTGCGGAACCGAGTCAAACAATTCGGCCATCCACAGTGCACTGGTGACGAGCGGCAAACGGCACGTGGTGACCACCGCCGTCGAGCACAGCGCCAATATGAATTTTGGTGCTTATCTCGAGAAACGGGGTTTCGAGGTGACCTATCTGCCAGTGGAAAGCGACGGTTCGCTCGACTTGCACCTTTTGGAGCGCTCGATCCGGCCCGACACAGCCATCGTTTCGGTCATGATGGCCAACAACGAGACGGGCGTGCTCTTCCCCATCGAAGAAATCGCCGCCCTGTGCCGCAGCAAGGGTGTTCTTTGCCACACCGACGCCGTTCAGGTGCCCGGCAAGCTCAAGATGGATGTTCGCCAACTGGGTGTCGATTTCCTGTCGTTGAGCGCCCACAAGCTTCATGCCCCCAAGGGCATCGGCATGCTGTACGTCAAGCGCCGGACCAAGTTTCAACCCTACGTCATCGGCGGCCACCAAGAGCGCGGTCGCCGTGGCGGCACCGAGAGCGTGGCCAATATTGTGGCCTTTGGCCGGGCCGCTGAGTTAGCGATGGCCAGCATCGACGACGAGAACACCCGCATCCGGGGCCTTCGGGATCGTTTCGAGAACCACGTTCTGACACGGATCCCGAACACGGTCCGCAATGGTAATCGCAACCTTCGCCTGCCCAATACGTCCAATATCGCCTTCGATTTTATTGAGGCTGAAGCGGTGTTGCTGTTGCTCGATCAGGCCGGCATTTGCGCCAGTTCCGGATCCGCTTGCACCACCGGCTCACTAGACCCGTCACACGTGCTCATGGCCATGGGGCTTCCGCCGATGCGGGCCCGCGGATCGGTGCGCTTCAGTTTTGGCATCTACAACACCGAGGAAGACGTGGATCACCTCATTGAGAAGCTGACGCCTATCGTCCACCGCCTGCGCGAGATTTCTCCGCTGAGTCCCGAACATCCGGACAACGATACCTACGACATCGAGGCTGCCCGTCGGAAGCACGAGTTAGAGATGTCGGGTCAGAGCGAGGGTTGATCCCGGTCGGGCTCGGTCCCGAGGCGCATGATAATGCTTGGAGCCTCTTAATGGTCGGACTGCTTTGGGTTCGGGGATGGTCTTTAAAACCTCCCCGACTCAACCTGAGGCCTCTAAAGGCAGGAATGCCGCGATGGCCCTCAACACTTCGAAAGCGAATTATTTTTTAATTCGATTCTTACTGCCGTCTCGCAAACTTCTTTGAGCCCTTATGCTTGGACTTCCAAGCTGATTATTTCGCCGGGCTCACACTCCGCGAAGACCTCAAACGGGCGACAGCAAACCTCGCAATCGGTGGTGAACCGTTGCTGGGCGATGGTTGTGTCGATTACCAGTTCCATGCCCTGACCGCAGTACGGGCATTGGACTTCTTCACTTTCCTGCATGACCCACCTTGGTCTCGCACAGGCGGACTGCCAAGTGGGGATCACTCCTGGAAAAATTAAGGAAATCCATTAGTTCAATTTACAGTGATTCGGCACGGAACGTGTTTACCCGACGTTCCATTCATGTTGGTTCATACCTTCATCGTCGAATCAGCGACCGAGGCAGTTGGCCTCATCCGGAACAAATTGGGCCCCGACGCGGTCGTGCTCAATGTTCGGAAGATTCCTGCCGAAGGGGTGTCGAAGTTGTGGAAGAAGCCTAAGCTGGAGGTCTTGGCTGCGGTGATGCCTAAGCCAGGTCAGGAGACCATCGAGTCGGTTCTAAATTCTGCCGACCTCGCGGTTCCGGTCGACAGAATTGTACCGTCGCCAGTCGCTCTGGATCCGTTGGCGGATTTGCGTCGGGAGATGTCCGAGATCCGTGCCGAAGTACTGAGGCATCGCGATTCGAGCCAGGAGCGAGAACCGGCGGTGGCGGATCTGGGTGGTTTCACAGAATTGGCTGCAGAATCCGTTCTTATCGAACCGTTTGCCACCAAGGCCGTTTCCTATCCTGGCGACTGGCAGCTCGGCCCCATTCTGGAGGCTACCGGACTTCAGCCACGCCATGTCCTTCGAGTGGTAGAACGGTTGTGCCAGGACTATGGCGAGGCCGCTCCAGAGGCCCTGGGCGAACAATTGGCTCTCGCCTCGAAGGTTCTCAAAGGGGAGTGGTTGGTGCCTCCAGCCCTGTCACCCAGCGGCACCCCTGAAACCCATGTCCTCATCGGTCCGGCAGGTTCCGGAAAGACGACGGCGCTGTGCAAGTGGTTGGCTCAGTTGGTTTTGGTGGAAGGGCGTTCCACAGCGGTTTTCCGGCTCGATGGAGAAACGGCCAACACCGGCGAATTCCTCAGCGTGCATTCGGAAGTGTTGGGAGTGCCGGTCCAGCGAAGCCTGACCCCGGATTGGCGATCTGCCGCTGAGATGGTCTTCATCGATCTTCCCGGTATTTCCCACACCGATCGATCCTCGATGAACAAGCTTCTAGAGCAGTTGAAGGAAATGCGTCCCGCACAGGTTCACCTAGTGCTCAATGCAGCCTACGAATCCGCCTTGCTGATGGCTCAGATTCGGGGCTTTGCGCCGCTCCAACCGGACGACTGGATGGCCACACACCTCGATGAGGAACCTCGCTGGGGAAAACTCTGGAATGGGATCATGGGCACAAATTGCCCCCTAAGTTGGATGGGGATTGGGCAAAATATTCCCGGCATGTTTCACCGGGCAGATCCAGTGCGGGTTCTGAATCGTCAATTCAACCGGTAATCGGCTGTTTAAAAACAAAACAAGTACATGAATGCTTATGGCACTCGGTTTGCTTGAAGGGAATGAGCGGGGTTGTTTTATGCGAAAGTTTATGATCACAGGTGCCTTAGGTGGCTTTGCTGTCGGCGGGTTTTCAGGCCTGTACCAGGGCGCTGGCGGATCTGAGGTTTTCTGGCGTGCGGCGGTTTCGGCCGGTGTCCTTGGCATGTTGATGCGTTGGTGGTGGGGCGTCTGGAGGAGATCCCTTCATGAAGCCAAGATGCAACAGATCAACCAGATCACAGAGGCCATGAGCAAGCTCCCTGGGGAAGTCGATCGAGTGTCCAATTAAGAACTAGCCGAATCCTATGCCTGCATCTTCTCCCACCACGGAAGACCCCGTTCCATTGCGGAAGACCCCGCCTCAGTTCTCCCAATACCAAAAGATTCGGCCCGGGACACCCAAGGAAGCGGAGCTCATCGAACAATACCTTCCATTCGTTAAGAATGTCGTGGGTCGATTGGCGTTGAGTCTGCCCTCTCATGTCGATTTGGACGACCTTTACAGCGCCGGATTGGTGGGTCTTCTGAATGCGGTCCGTAACTATGATCCCATGGCCGGATCCAGCTTTGAGTCCTACGCACGGGTTCGCATCCGTGGATCCATTTTTGACGAATTGCGCCGTTTGGATTGGGTGCCGAGGTCCGTTCATGACAAAGCACGGAAGGTTCAGGCCGTCATCCAGCAAATCGAGCAGTCCAAGGGGCAGCCTCCGACCGATGTCGAAATCGCGGCGGCGCTGGGCCTGTCCATGAACGATTACGACGATCTGATGAATCAGATCCGGCCGGCCACCTTTGTGTGTTTGGATGCCGTCAGTGGCAATGAAGACGGCGGCGAAACTCCTCAACATGAGACCATCTCGGATGAGACGACGCTCAATCCGGTCGATTCGACTGTCCGCAATGAAATGGCACGTCTGATCGAGACGCGGCTATCCACTCTGCCCGAGATGCAGCGGAAGGTGCTGGCGCTCTACTACTTTGAAGACCTTCGTTTGCGCGAGATTGCCGAGGTCTTTGGGCTCACCGAGTCCCGAATTTGCCAGATCCATTCCCAGGCCATTCTTGCGCTCCGGGGTTATCTGCAGCGGATGGTTGCCGATGATCGCTAACCAACGCCTCTTCATTATCGCCCTCTCACCTCGGACTCACTCCTTTCACGTATGCTAGTCATTATTGGTTCGATCATTGTCATGGTCTCTGTCTTGGGAGGCTTCATGATGGCTGGTGGCCATCCGGCGGTCCTCCTCCAGTGGTCTGAGTTCGTCGTCATCCTGGGTTCAGCCTTTGGATCAATGGTCACCATGGCGCCGATGAAGGTTCACAAGGACCTGATCGCCCAGATCATCGGCTGCCTCAAAGGTTCCCCGTACAATAAGGCGGCCTATGAAGACATGTTCAAGGCGCTCTATGAGGTGTTCATGCTGGGGCGCCGTAACGGCATGGTTTCCTTGGAGCCTCACATCGGAGAACCTTCGACCAGCAGCATCTTCACCAAGTATGTCGCATTCTCGAAAGACCACCATGCGATCGCTCTACTGACCGGGGCTTTGCGACCCCTCATTGATGGCAAGGTGAAGCCGGACCAGGTCGGCCTGCTGATGGAGACGGAGATCAATGCCATGGAGCAGGAGCATCATAAACCCATCGATGTGCTCGCCAAGACCTCAGACGCCATGCCGGGATTCGGGATCGTGGCTGCTGTGCTCGGAATCGTCGTCACTATGGGATCGATCGGTGGACCGGTTGCGGAAATTGGTCACCATGTGGCTGCAGCATTGGTCGGAACCTTTTTGGGGATTCTGGTTTCCTATGGTTTTCTTGGGCCGTTGGTTGCTGCCATGATCTTCAATGGCAACGCCGAGATCGGTTACTACCGGACTTTGACCAAGGCCGTTTCGAGCTTCGCTACTGGCTCTGCCCCCATGATGGCTCTGGAGATCGCGCGACGCGGCCTGCCGGGGGATGTGAAGCCCACCGCCGAGGAGTTGGAAGCGATGCTCAAGGCTGCTAGCAAATAGCCTAAATATTCACACCTAACCTATATAAATCATGGCTGGAGGAGGAGGAGGAGCATGGAAGGTCGCCTACGCGGACTTCGTCACGGCAATGATGGCACTGTTTTTGGTGCTGTGGTTGGTGTCCCAAGATTCGAAGGTTAAGGACGCGGTGGCTCGTACCTTTCGGAATCCCTTTTCGGCCACAGAAAAACGGTCGACGGGTATTTTCAGTACCAGCAAAGAAAACGACAAAAGCTATTCCAAGGGAAACTTCGAAGCCAATGCGCCGATCGAGCTAGGTATTCTCCGTCGTATCAGCCAAGACATGCTCAAGACCTTGGCGACCAACCCCGAAATGCCACAGGATCAGGCGTTGCGCATGGAACTGCTCTCCGACGGCATCCGCCTGACGATGTTCGACCGGCACCAAAAGCCCTTGTTCGATCCGGGTTCTCCCGAGCTCTCCGAATATGGTCGATGGATCTTCACCACGATGGCCTGGCAGATCACCCGATTTACCAACCATTTCACCCTGGAGATCGAAGGACACACCGAGGCCGACTATCAACCCAAGGCCGGAGAGCCCGACGCCTGGGACCTGTCCACACAACGCGCTCATGCCACCCGCAAACTCCTGATGGAACACTCTGTGCGGTCCTCGCAGTTCCGGAGGGTCTCTGGGTATGCCGACACCGTACCCATTGAAGGCGTTCCTTCTAACGACGACCGTAATCGTCGTGTGGCGCTAATTCTCCGGGCTAACGATACGGTGTATAAGTTCTGAGGTTTTCTCTCCGCCTTCCATGCCTTCCATGTCTTCCAATTTCAAACCACTGACTACTGGAGCCAACGCTTCGGCAACCAACTCATCGGGGAGAGCGACGGGCCAACGGGACATCAAGGGTCAGTTTCATCCGGTCGGTGTGTCTGGCGACAACCTCCGGCCGACGACGAACGTTGGGGCCCATGCCTCCCACCTAACCCATGGGCCCGCGGGCGGTTCGACCCACGCGGTGGCGATGGAGCCCGCCCCGAGGATCTCTACTGCCATCACGCGGTTGATCCGGGACGGTGATCGGATTACTCACATTGAGGTTCAATGTGGGTGCGGTGAGATTATTACTCTCGAATGCGGCTATACGGCGGCCGGTGAGTGATGGACCCTGGCTGGGAGAGTCATCGCACCGTTTAGCCTATCAGCGGGCGCACTTCGGCCCCGCCCAAGGTAGGACCCTGGATTGTCAAAAATTCTAAGCACAGTGCATCGGCTGCGGTTGCCGACTCCACGGGCTCTCGATCACTCCCACTCAATCGTGCCGGGCGGTTTGCTAGTGATGTCGAGCACCACTCGATTTACCCCTTGGACTTCGTTGGTGATGCGGGTGCTAATCCGTTCGAGGAGCTCGTAGGGAACCTTCACC
>JBDKKQ010000056.1:0-2833 GCA_039796015.1 Verrucomicrobiota bacterium | reverse complement strand
GACTCGTGAAGCGTGCCTTCTCCGAGCGTCGGAAGATGATGCTCAAGCTGCTCAAGACCGTATGGCCAGTGGAGGTCTTGCAGGCTGCTTTTATCGAGGTGGGCATCGCGCCGACCGAGCGAGCCGAGAAGGTTTCCGTCGAGGGATTCGTGGCGTTGACTCGGATTCTTCAACGGCAGGCGCCGTGCGAGCCGGGCGAGGGTTTGCCGGAGTCGAGTCCGCGGGCCTGACCGTGTTCGCAAGCTTTGCCTCTAAGGGCGGAGGTTTGCCGTAGAATCGCCGATCCGTGGAGGTGCGGTGTACGACAGAGTAATTAGCACGACTCAAGTTTCAGCGCGACCTGCCGATATGTGGCCGTCGGAGGGAGGGGTTTCCCTAAAGCGTTTCTCAGAGGCGCTTTCCAGCAATTGCGATGAAAATTGAATCCTTTGGAAAGACCTTGGTGGTCAGCGGACTCTCGGCCCTGAATGTCAGCAATGCGGGTTCATTCCGGGACAGTGTCCGGGCGTCTGTCCAGCCTCACCACACCCGCATTGAAATCGATATGTCTTTGACCCGAGTCATCGATAGCACCGGATTGGGTGCCTTGGTTTCCGTACATCGGTTCATTGTGTCACGGCAGGGTCAGTTGCGGTTGATTAACCCGGTTCCGGTGGTGCGCAAAGTTTTAGACTTCACGCAGCTTAGCAAAAGCTTCGAGATCACGCAGAGTTGATCACGCACGGTTGAGCGCCGGGTTGTGAGCGCCGGGTTGTGAGAGCTCGCCCGGCGGCCTACTTGTCTTCGAGAGTAATCTGACCGCCGGCTTCGATATTGCGGATCTTGCTCGGCGTGGTGGCCGTAGGACGGGCCGCGTCGGTGCAGTTGCCGATGTTGTAGGTCTCGCCCATGACGGAACTGGGAAATTTTCCGCCCTGAAAGTACGGAGCAAGATCATCGGAGGAAGGTTCCGCCGTGTCGGCCTTGCGATACTCGTTCTGCCAGGTCGTCTTGGCCAGCTCGATGGCCTTCAGGTTGGCGAGGACTGCGTTGTATTTTCCGGTATCCATGAACTTCCTCACGTTCGGAACGGCGATCATGGTCAGAAGGCCCACAATCATGACAGCGATCATGACTTCGACGAGGGTGAAGGCGGCACGGAGCGACGAGCGACGCAGATGCTTGCGGGTATTCATGGTGGAAGAAATCGTCATTGGAGTCCGAACACCGGTGCGATGGATTGGTTGCGGAGGCCGGTGAAAGGTTCCCTTCGGATTCAGGGAATGAAAGCCGCAGTGGCTCTTCAGAGCAAGTCGAGGGTCTTTTCAGGTTCCAACGGCTCCGAAGAAGACAGAGGGCCTAAAATAGAGGTTTAGCTGCCCTGATTTAGGTGGAAGCCGCAGAAATAATTGGGACATTGCCGAGTCGTGGACTGTCTCCCACTCTTGTCCTGCTGTATGAATGAATCTCAGAATCTCGACGAGTTGCTGGTGTCCCGGTCCGACCAGGCCCGGCGACCCGCCGAGCCTTGCACCGTGGTTATCTTTGGTGCCTCCGGCGATCTGACCTCGCGCAAGCTGATTCCCGCTCTCTACCACCTGACGCTCGAGAAGCTGATGCCGCAACCCTTCCGCATCGTGGGTTTCGCACGGCGGGAGAAGAATGACGAAGCTTGGCGAACGGAACTCCGTGAGGCCATGAACAAGTTTTCCCGGACCCAGCCAGTTCAGGAGGATGTCTGGAATGCCTTCGCTGCCAACATCCACTACTGTCAGGCCGACATGTCCGATGCGGCCGGGTACCAGAGGCTCAAGGCCCTACTCCATGGGTTTCCCGACGAGGGGCTGAGGAGTAATTTGTTGTTCTACTTGGCCACCAATCCCAGCCAATTCGGTGAGGTGACCGGCCATTTGAGCGCGGTGGGATTGTTGCAGAAGGCGGAGTCCCGTGTGACTCCGGAGCGAATCGTTGTGGAGAAGCCCTTCGGACAGGATTTGGAGACAGCGGAGGCGTTGAATTTGGAACTGACCCGCTTCGCCCATGAGAAGCAGATCTTCCGTATCGACCATTATCTGGGTAAGGAGACAGTTCAGAACATCCTGACCTTCCGGTTTTCCAATGCGATCTGGGAGCGGTTGTGGAACCGCGAGTGCATCGACCATGTCCAGATCACCGTGGCCGAGAAGCTGGGCGTGGGTTCGCGCGGCGGTTACTACGAAGAAGCGGGCGCCATTCGGGACATGGTCCAGAACCATGTGCTTCAGGTGCTCTCACTGGTGGCCATGGAGCCGCCGAGTTCTCTGGAGGCTGAAAATGTCCGTGACGAGAAGGTCAAGCTGCTCAAGTCGATTCGACCAATGACGCCGGCTCAGGTGGCTGAAAATGTGGTTCGCGGCCAGTACTTCGCGGGCGAAGTCGATGGCGAGCTACGCCCGGCCTACCGCAGTGAGACCAAGGTGAAGCCCAACTCGCATGTCGAGACCTTCTTGGCGATGCGCCTCTTTGTAGACAATTGGCGCTGGCATGGCGTGCCTTTCTACATTCGTACCGGCAAGAATTTGCCCCTCAGCGCCAGCGAGATCCGCGTCCAGTTTAAGAGCGCCCCCAACATCCTCTTCGCGGCCAAGGATCAGCTCGATGCCAACTCCCTGACGCTCCGGCTTCAGCCCAATGAGGGCATGACCCTGCGTTTCAACGGCAAGGTCCCCGGCGGTGCGGCTGAGCTGCGGCCGGTCCGGATGCACTTCAGCTACGACACTGAATTTGGAGCCTACACCCCAGAGGCCTACGAGCGATTGTTGCTCGAGTCGATGGCGGGCGATGCCACGCTCTTCATCCGTCGCGACGAAGTGGA
>JBDKKQ010000055.1:0-15653 GCA_039796015.1 Verrucomicrobiota bacterium | reverse complement strand
TGGCGCTGATCCTCCGGGCTAACGATGCTGTGTATAAGTTCTGAGGTTTTTCTTCCGTCCTCCATGTCCACCAACTTCAAACCACTGACCACTGGAGCCAACGCTTCGGCAACCAACTCATCGGCGAAAGCGATGGGCCAACGAAGCCTCAAAAGCCAGTTCCAGCCAGTCGGTGTGTCTGGCGACAACCTCCGGCCGACGATGAGCGTTGGGGCCAATGTCTCTCACCCGACCCAGGGTTCCCCAGTCGGTTCGAACCACGCGGTGGCGATGGAGCCCGCCCCGAGAATCTCTACGGCCATCACGCGGTTGATCCGGGACGGCGATCGGATCACCCACATTGAGGTTCAATGCGGGTGTGGTGAGATTATTACTCTCGAATGTGCCTACACGGCGGCCGCTGAGTGATGGGCCCTTGCTGGGAGAGCCGTCGCACCGTTTTGCTCATCAACAGACGCACTTCGGACCACCCAGGGTAGGACCCTGGGTAGTCAAAACTTGCAGTCACCGTGCATCGGCTGCGGGTGCCGACTCCACGGGATCCCGATCACTCCCATTCGATCGTGCCGGGCGGTTTGCTAGTGATGTCGAGCACCACTCGATTTACCCCTTGGACTTCGTTGGTGATGCGGGTGCTAATCCGTTCGAGGAGCTCGTAGGGAACCTTCACCCAGTCGGCGGTCATACCGTCCTGAGATTCCACAATTCGCAGGGCGATGGTGTAGGCGTAGGTTCGTTCGTCGCCTTGGACACCGACGCTGCGCACCGGCAGCAGCACGGCGAAGGATTGCCAGGTCTTGTAGTACCAATCGGCCGCCTTCATTTCTTCGACGACGATCCGGTCTGCATTGCGGGTGATTTCCAACTTGTCCGGGGTCAACTCCCCAAGGCAGCGCACGGCCAAGCCCGGGCCGGGGAAGGGTTGTCGATGCACGATCTCTTTGGGCAGACCCAATTCGAGGCCCAATTGGCGGACTTCATCCTTGAAGAGATTGCGAAGCGGTTCGAGCAATTGGAACTTCATGCCCTCAGGAAGGCCACCCACGTTGTGGTGGCTCTTAATCATGTGGGCAGGGTTTCCGTCGATGGGGACCGACTCAATGACGTCCGGATAGAGGGTTCCTTGTGCGAGGAACTTGGCCTTACCGGCTCGACGGGTGGCCGTCTGGAAGACATCGATGAACGTCTTGCCGATGACCTTTCGCTTTTGCTCCGGATCCGTGACGCCCTTGAGCTTTCGCAGGAACAACGCGGTGGCGTTCTCGTACTGGAGCTTGAGTTTGAAGTGGCGTCCGAAAACCTCCTGGACCACCTCGGCCTCCCGGTGGCGGAGCAGGCCGTTGTTGACGAAGATACAGGTCAGTTGGTCGCCGATGGCTTTGTGGATCAAGGCGGCTGCGACGCTGGAATCCACACCACCACTGAGACCGAGAATCACCTTCTCCTTACCCACTTTCGCCCGGATCTCTTCGCAGGCCTGTTCTGCATAATTCTGCATGGTCCAATTGGGGCGGCAGCCGCAAACGCCACGGACGTAGTTGGACAAGATTTCTTTGCCCCGGGGCGAATGCACAACCTCAGGGTGAAACTGGATTCCGAAGTAAGATTTCGCCGTGTTCTCGATGGCGGCGTATTCAGAATTATCGGTAGTGGCCACCGACGTGAAGCCCTTCGGAAGGCGGGTCAGTTTGTCGCCATGGGAATTCCAAACTTGGAGGCTCTTGGGGAGTTTCCTAAACAGCGGGCACTCCTTCCGCGTAACTGTGAGGGTTCCCTTGCCGTATTCCCGCTTCGTACCTTTCTCCACTTTTCCTCCCAAGAAATGCCCCATCAATTGGACGCCATAGCAGATGCCGAGCACCGGCACGCCCAAGTCAAAGATGGCCGGATCGGGCAGGGGGGCTTTCGGCGCGTAGACCGACGAGGGGCCACCGGAGAGGATGATGCCTTTGACGCCCAGTTTCTGGATCTCCGAGGCTGGTGTGTCATAGCGCAGAATGGTCGAGTAAACGTTCAGTTCACGGACCCTGCGTGCAATGACCTGCGTATACTGGGATCCGAAATCGAGGATGACGATCTGCTCCATGAGCAACGGTGACGGCTGAAGCGCAGGAGCTTCAAGCCGGATTTGCTCATCCCAATAAGCGGTGGTTCGCTGAGTTGAAATGTTTTATGTGTAAAACAACGTGTTTGACTGAACACTTTTTTCGGCGGAGTTTCAGGTTTATGAACACGAGGAAACGTTTTGTAAGTCTGCTCCGTTGGTTGGGGCTGCACGTTGCCCTCCTGATAGTGGCGAGCACAGGCCTTTGCGGGCTGAGGGCACATGGGGCACCTCTCGCGGTCTGTGCCACCGTGGGAATGGTTGCAGATTTAGCCCGTGGGGTGGGCGGACCGGAAGTGATGGTGGAGGGATTGATGGGTCCCGGGGTGGACCCGCACCTTTACAAAGCGACTTCTTCGGACCTCATCCGCCTGCAACGTGCGGAGGTGATCTTGTACGGCGGACTGCATTTGGAGGGGAAGATGCAAGAGACCTTCCAACGGTTGGCCCGGTCGGGACGGCGGGTCCGAGCTGTCACCGATGGGCTTCCTCCGGAGCGGTTGATCCGCGTGGGGCAGGACGGGATGGTTGATCCACATGTTTGGTTCGACGTGGAACTTTGGTCGCGATGCACTGAAAGAGTGGCCGAGGAATTCGCCGCCGCACGCCCCGACTCAGCAGTGGGTTTCCGACAGCGCGCCGCGACCGTGAAGCAGGAATTGAAGGACCTCCACCAGTGGGTATTGACGCGCGTCGCCACGGTACCGAAACCCCGGCGCATCTTAGTGACCAGTCACGATGCCTTTGGATATTTTGGCAAAGCCTACGGATTCCAGGTGGTTGCCTTGCAGGGGATCTCGACCGTGACCGAAGCCGGCTTGGCAGACATGACTCAACTGACGGATTTCATTCGATCTAAGGGTGTTCCCGCCGTCTTCGTCGAGAGCAGTGTGTCTCATGCCAGCCTGGAGCGCATTCGGCAGGATGCCGGCGTAAAGTTGGGTGGTGAACTGTTCTCAGACGCCATGGGGACGCCGGGACAGCGCCATGATGGGTATGACCTGGGCACCTACCAGGGGATGATTCGGCAGAACGTCGATCGGATCGTGGAAGGGTTGAAATGAGCTTGGAAACTGGGAATCCGGCGAACGTTCCGCCATTGGAAATCCACGACCTGACGGTGGCCTACCGCAACAAGCCGGTACTATGGGGTATCGATCTTGTGGCTCCGGCGGGCAAACTCATCGGCATAGTGGGACCCAACGGAGCGGGCAAATCCACGTTGATCAAGGCCTGCATGGGGCTTTTGCCGTGTTCGTCGGGTTGGGTGACTGCGTTTGGCCGGCCGGTGACTCAATCCTTGAAACGTGTCGGATACGTGCCGCAGAGGGAGTCGGTGGATTGGGACTTTCCGGTCAGCGTCATGGATGTGGTTCTCATGGGGCGCTACGGACGGATTGGGCTCTTCAAAAGACCCAGTCCAGAAGATCGCCGGATTGCCCGTGACTGTTTGGAACAGGTTCAAATGCTGCCTTTCGCCGACCGGCAAATCTCGAATCTTTCCGGCGGGCAGCAGCAGCGGGTTTTCCTGGCGCGAGCGCTGGCTCAGGAGAGTGACTTGTACTTCATGGATGAACCCTTTACCGGGGTGGATGCCGCCACCGAATCGGCAATCATCTCGTTGCTGCAGGGGTTGCGTTCACGGGGCAAGACCATTTTGGTGGTACACCATGATTTGCCCACGGCTCGCACCTATTTTGATTGGTTGCTCCTCCTCAACATGCGGGTGGTGGCTTTTGGTCCGACCGAGGAGGTGTTCACTCCGGAGTTGCTCCAGAAGACCTACGGGGGCCGCCTGACGATCTTGAGTGAAGTTGCCGAGGCCGTTCGGGGCCAAGGCTCACTGACATGAGCGCTGCCCCCCTGGGAGATTCGACTCAGCCTTTTGGGCGACGGACCGGGTCCGGCCAACGGCTCATGGGCATGGGGCTGCGCTGGGCGGTGCTGTTCACGTCGGCCTTCACTGCGCAGGCCGCCAAGATCGGAGACCTGACCCAGACTCGATGGACCGAGCAGGCTTGGCGTTTTGTCACGTTGTCCGATCCGGTAGTGCGGTATGCCTGCCTGGGAACCCTCCTGCTGGGGATCTCCTGTGGCCTCTTAGGAAGTTTCCTAGTGGTGCGGCGGATGGCGCTGCTCGGGGACGCCCTTTCCCATGCGGTACTGCCCGGTGTGGCCTTGGGATTTTTATGGAATTTGGAGAAAGACCCGTTGGCCATTTTCATCGGTGCGCTGCTAGCTGGGTTGGCCGGTTCTGCAACCGTTTCGATTCTCACCCGAACAACACGTCTAAAAGAGGACACGGCTCTGGGCATGGTGCTGGCTTCCTTCTTTGGGCTGGGACTCTGCCTGATGTCGATGTTCCAGCGCCTGCCGACGGGCAACAAGAGTGGCATCGAGACCTTCCTGTTCGGTCAGGCCGCTGCTCTGGGTCCTGGAGATATTCAAGTGATGGGAGCGGTGACCCTGGTGGTGGTGGGCCTTCTAGGATTGGGCTACAAGGAGTTCCTGCTGGTGAGCTTTGATCCGGGGTTTGCCCGGGTCCTGGCACTCCCCACGGTGTGGTTCGAACGTCTGCTGGTGATGCTTTTGGCTTTTGCTGTGGTGTCCGCGCTCCAGGCGGTGGGCGTGGTCCTCGTTTCGGCCATGCTCATCATCCCCGCGGCGACCGCCTCGCTCCTCACAGATCGGTTTCATCGGATGTTGGTCTGGAGTTCCTGCCTCGGGATGATTTCTGGACTGAGTGGAGCCTTCCTTTCGTTCTTGGGCACACGGCTGCCCACCGGGCCGTTCATGGTGCTGTCGGCGAGCCTGCTCTTTGCCCTGGCCCTGCTGTTCTCGCCCCGACAGGGCATTGTGCCCCGTTGGTATCGGCAGCGCTCTCAACGGGTGCGTATCGAGCGGGAAAATACCCTCAAGGCGATTTATCAAGTGCTCGAGTCCGATGGATTTGCGTCGGAGACAATCACTGTGGCTGCTTTGACAGCGCGTCGTCGGTTGGCCCTCGCCGCCGTCGAGGCCGAGATCCGGTCGTTGGTCGCGGTGGAATTCGCAACCGCTTCCGGAGATCGGGTCGCGCTGACCCCGTCTGGATGGCAACGGGCCTGTGCCATCGTGCGGAACCACCGACTGTGGGAGCTCTACCTCACCCACGCCGCTCAAATCGCACCGGACCACGTGCACGACGATGCAGAGAAGATCGAGCACGTGCTGGGTGAGGCCATGGTTCGTGAATTGGAACGGCGGTTGCCCCGGATCGACACCGACCCACACGGGCGACCCATCCCGTCGCTCCCGGCTTCGATGGCGGGCGCCCACCTCGGTGCCGGTGGTGCCGGGGATCGTCCGGTGGGCTATGGAGGACGCTCATGACGCTGATCCCGGAGTTCCAAGCCCACCGCGTCTTCGTCGAACCTTGGACCACGGAGTTGGGAAGCCATGGGCTTATGGCTTTGGTGACATTTCTCGTGGGGGTAACGTGTGGGCTGATCGGCAACTTCCTCATCTTGCGTCGGATGGCGTTGGTGGGCGACGCCATCAGTCACAGCGTGCTGCCAGGTATCGCCGTGGCATTCCTGATCACGGGTTCCCGCGGCATCGGAGCGATGGTTTTGGGGGCGATGGTGGCCGCTTGGTTGACGCACGGGTTGATCGAACTGATCTCCCGCCATTCGCGACTCAAACAGGATGCGGCCATTGGCATCGCATTTTCCACGCTCTTTGCCATTGGGGTGGTCCTGATCGCCATCTTTGCCGACAAGGTAGATTTGGATCAGGACTGCGTTCTCAATGGAGAATTGCCGATGATTCCCCTCGAACCTCCGGTCCGGCTCGGTGGCTGGGTGCTAGGGCCGCCTCCATTGCTGAGGTTGGTTGGGGTCTTGGTGGTGTCCTTGGTGCTTCTGGTGACCTTCTACAAGGAATTGCTAATTACTTCTTTCGATCCCGGGTTGGCCGCCTGCCTCGGGATTCGGGTCGGAGCCATCCACCATGGATTGATGCTTTGGTTGGCCATGGTCGTGGTCGCCTCCTTCGAGGCGGTGGGTGCGATCCTCGTCATTGCGCTGCTGATCTTGCCCGGAGCCACGGCTTCACTATTGACCGATCGAATGGTTCCCCGCCTAGCCTGGACCACGGTCCACGCGGCCTTGAGTGCAATCAGTGGCATGCACCTTTCGGTGGCGCTGGATTGCTCGCCGGCCGGAGCGACGGTCGTGGCGGGAGCTGGTTGGTTTTGTGTGGTCTGGCTCTTAAGTCCGACCGAAGGACTCATCCCGCGTGCGTGGTGCCTCCGCAGGGGCTCGGTTGACAGCCGTCTTCGAAGCCCCGAACTTCGGCAACACAACGAAAGCCCCTAAGTATCCATTTCCAAACTTCTCTATGACTCCCATGAAGACTGTTTCCTCCCTCCTGTTGGTACTCCTCACCGGAACCCTTTCGGCCTTGGCTGCTTCCGGTTGGCAAACCGACTTTACGGCGGCCCAGACTGCGGCCAAGAAGGATGGCCGGGCCATCTTGCTTGATTTCACCGGATCGGACTGGTGCGGATGGTGTATTAAGATGAAGAAGGACTCCCTCGATCAGAAGGCGTTTCAGGAGTTCGCCGACAAGAAACTGATGTTGGTGGAGGTAGACTTCCCCAACAACAAAAAGCAGACCGATGAGGTGAAGAAGCAGAACGAGGGTCTTCAGAAAAAGTACGGCGTGGACGGGTATCCGACCTTCGTCCTGGTGGATCAGAACGGCAAGGAACTCGGCCGCCATGTCGGTTATCTCAAGGGCGGGCCTTCGGCCTTCGTTCAGAAGATCGAAGAGTGGACCAAGACTGGTGCCTCGAAGAAGTAATGGGCTTTACCAGCCGGGTTCAGGCGGACTATCGGTCTAACACCTTATCGGTTTAACACCTTATCGGTTTGAAATCTGCCTGAGGGCCTCAAAGAGGACGATCGCCACACAGTTCGACAAGTTGAGAGACCGCGCCTCGGGGTTGGCCATAGGGATGTCCAACCACTGTTCTGAGTGGGCCTGAAGCAGGGCCAGCGGAAGCCCCGCGGTCTCTCGACCGAACACGAGATAATCGTCCGGAGCGAATTCGGCTTGGGTGTACCGACGGGGAGCTCCTTGTTCAACGAACCAAAGTCGGCTGCCGGTCGCGAGGTGGGTCTGGAACTCGTTCCAAGTGGACCACCGTTTCCAAGTGACGAGTTTCCAATAATCCATGCCAGCCCGAGCCAGTCGTTTGTCATCAATCTCAAAGCCCAGCGGCTCAATGAGATGGAGGGTGGAACCGGTGGCCGCGCACAATCGGGCGATGTTGCCCGTGTTGGGGGGGATTTCAGGTTCGACGAGGACGATGTTCACGGAACGTAGTGCGGTCGGGTGGGGACCGTGCAGATCTGCGCTGGCGGGGGCAATTGGGAATAGCCCGTCTTGACGCTTGATCCGGCAGATCCGGATTGGATGATCCGAACTCAATGTCTGCTGAATCCTCTCCAGAACCTGCGCCGTTCTGGACAACTCCGGAATTTCCCCGGGTGCTGCCCTTTGCGGTATTTCTCCTCATTGGAAGCCTGGCCGGAAAATTCTTTCCCGGTTCAGAATACTGGATTTATGCCCTCAAGACCCTGGTGGTTGCCGGGCTGGTTTGGGTGCTGCGGGCGCGCCTTCCAGAGATGGAGTGGCGTTTTACGGCATCCTCCATCGGTGTTGGAGTCACGGTTGCTGTGGTTTGGATCGGAATGGATGGACTCATCCCGTCGTTGTCCGACCTCTACGACCGCGTCTCGACTCTTTGGACGGGTCGACCACCGGAGCCGCAGCCGGTCGATCCGCCTTGGAATCCATTGGCTTTCTTCAAGAACAACCCAGCTCTGGGATGGGGATTTCTGGCGATCCGGGTGGTGGGGCGTTCGGTGCTGGTACCGATGATCGAAGAGGTGTTTTACCGATCGTTCTTGTATCGAATGATTATTCGTCCGGACTTCCTGGAAGTGCCCCTGAGGACTTGGAATCCCATGGCGTTCGCCGGAACTTGTCTGCTCTTTGGATTGAGCCATCCGGGTCAATGGTTGGCGGCCATTGTTTGCGCAGCCTTGTATCAGGGATTGGTCGTGAGAAATGGGCGGATCGGGGATGCTATGGTGGCTCATGGGGTGACCAATGGTATTATCAGCGCTTACGCCATCAGTACCGGCCAGTGGCAGTTCACCTGAACCCAGCCAACCCGGATCCGAGAGCCCGCTTTCATGGAACAGAGATTCGCAGCCACTGGCGTGGAGGCATCAACATCGGTGCCGATCAACCTCCGCTCCACGGCCCTTCCACCGTGTGTCGTCTTCGAAGACAACGATTTGCTGGTGGTGAATAAGCCGCCGGGTTGGAACACCCATGCCCCGAGTCCGTATGCGGGCGAGGGGGTGTATGACTGGCTGCGCCATCGGGAACCGCGTTGGGCTGAGCTGTCGATCTTGCACCGCCTCGACAAGGAAACCTCTGGACTGATGGTCTTCGGTAAAACTTCTTTGGCCAATCGGTCCCTGACGCAGCAGTTCGAAGAGCGCCGGGTGGAGAAGGTGTACCGATTGCGGACCGACCGGCCGATCCAGGCCGCCGACTGGATCGCTCACTGGGCCGTGGTGAGGGCCGGGGATCATTACGTGGCCCGTCCCCAGGCTGTCGGGCTCGATTCAGCGGAGACGCGCTTTCAACGGGTCGCCCACGGCAACGGTTGGACGGAATGGGAGGCTTATCCGCGAACCGGACGGACCCATCAGATTCGGGTCCATGCAGCCCAGGGCGGCATGCCATTGCTGGGGGATTCACTCTACGGAGGCGGCCCTGCCGCTTGCCTTCATTTGTCTGCCTATCGCCTGGCTTTCGAGCACCCGAGGACGGGAGATCCAGTGAGTTGGTCGGTGGATCCCCAGTGGGATCACGACCCGCGGAGTCTCTTGCGCCAAGCGGTTATTAATCCCTCGGAGACCGATGCGTATCGATGCTTGCACGGAGCCTCGGATTCCGGTGGGAGTGGCTTCTACCTGGATGCTTTAGGGCCCTTTCATTTGCTTCACAGCGATTCGGATGCCCCAAAAAGCCTCGAGGTCGGAGGGGGTATCAAGGCCGTCAACCTGTACCACCGTCGACTGAATCGGAAGGTGGGTTTCTCGGGCACCGATGAGAGTTGCCCCAGATGGGTCCGCGGTGAACAGGCTCCCGAGGCGTTCACGCTTCGCGAAAATGGGGTTCGGTATGAGATGCGATTTGATCAGGGCTACAGTGTTGGTTTGTTCCTCGATCAACGGGACAATCGCCGTCGCCTCCTCACGGGTCACATCGCCTCCGGCTTCCCGCTGCTGGAGGCTTCGGTTGCGAATCCGGAGGTGTTAAACTGTTTCTCCTACACCTGCGCTTTCAGCGTCTGCGCGGCTTTGGGTGGCGCCCGTGTGACCAGCTTAGACCTTTCTAAAAAATACCTAGATTGGGGTCGGCGCAATTTTGCACTCAATGGTTTGGACCCGTCCGCCCACGATTTCATCTTCGGTGATGTCTTTGACTGGTTGCGGCGCCTGGGCAAGAAGGGGCGGCAGTTCAATTGCGTGCTTTTGGATCCCCCGACCTTTTCACGATCTAAAGAGCGGGGCGATTTTCGGGCCGAACGGGATTATGGGACCTTGGTAGCCTCAGCTGCTGCAGTGCTCAAACCTGGTGGCACCTTGTTTGCCTCTACGAACGCGGCCCGCCTGGAGCCCGAGGTCTTCCTTAGTCAGATCCGAGAGGCCCTCGCCGGGGTGGGGCGGCGTGTCCTGAAGGATCAGTACGTTCCTCAGCCGTCCGATTTTCCGGTGAGCCGTGAAGAGCCCGCCTATTTGAAGACCGTGTGGATGCGAGTGGTCTGACGCGGTGATTCGTGGAAGGGATCGATTCTCAAAAATAGCCACTCAAACCGCCGTTCTATTGCGCCGACTAGGTAATGGCTATAGTCTCAATGAATGGCAGAGAAGACATTGGTGCAGATTCCGGTGGCACAGAGGGAGTTGTTCGATAAGGGGTTGGCGGCTCTCCAGAAAAACAATCTCGATTATGCGGTGGCCTTGTTTTGCCAAGTGTTAAAGGCGGAACCGGGGTTCTATGAATGCCGTGAGGCACTTCGAGCGGCTCAGCACAAGCGAACCGGGAGTCGCGGGGGTGGGTTGTTCAAGAAATTGCTCGGATCGGCCAACTCCCTGACCTCCGGACGAATGGCGCTCCGGTCCAATCCCCTGGAAGCGATCCTGATCGCCGAGGAAGCTCTCAATCAGGATCCCTCCAACATGCAGGCCCATGATTTGTTGGCCGATGCCGCCTTGCAGGCCCAGTTGCCCAAGACGGCGCTCTTGTCGCTGGAAGTCGCATTCAAGTCCAACCCCTCCGATCGCAAGTTGGCTGAAAAACTGGTCGAAGCGCACACCCAACTAGGCAATCACTCCCGGGCCGAAAAGCTGCTTCGAGACCTGTTGTCCGTAGATCCAGGAAATCCGGCATTTAACGAGCGACTCAAGAACTTGCTGGCGCTGCGCACCCTGAAGGAAGGGGGCTACGAACAACTCTCCAGTGGAACTGGAAGCTACCGAGACGTGCTGCGGGACAAGGATCAGGCCAAGTCGCTGGAGCAGGAGCAACGCGAGGTGAAGGACGTCGATGTGTTGGAACGCTTGGTGGGCGAACAGGAAGCCCTCCGGGCGGTCGACCCTTCGAATCCTCGCGTGCTGCGCACCTTGGCCGACCTCTGCCTCAAGATGGGGGAGTTCGATCGGGCCGTTGGTTACTATGAGCAAGTCCAGATGGTGAGTGGCATGAGCGATCCATTCATCCTTCAGTGCATTCGGGATACGCGCGTGGCCCAATTCACAATGCTCGAAAAGACCTTGGATCCCCAGACTGAGGTGGGTCAGAGCGGGCTAGAGGCATTACGTAAACAGCGTCAAGAATACCTATTAGACGATGCCAAACGCCGCGCGGAGGCCAATCCCACCGACCTCTTAGTGCGATTTGAGTTGGGCGAACAGTACTTCAAGTTGGGGCGCTTTGGGGACGCGGTGGCCGAGTTGCAGAAGGCTCAGAACAATCCCAACCGTCGGATTGCGGCCATGGGACTGCTGGCTCGGGCATTCTTCGAGCGCGGCATGAATGACATGGCTGCAAAAAAGTTGCAGGAAGCTCTAAAGGAAAAGCTGGTTTTTGACGATGAAACCAAAGACTTGACGTATCACCTCGGCATTGTTTTGGAAAAAATGAATCGCCCTCAAGAGGCCATTGAACAATTCAAGCTGATCTATGAGCAGGACATTGCCTATCGCGATGTTATGGCCCGGGTCGACCAGTTCTACGCCTCTCAAAGTTGACGGTTTAAACGCACCTCATGGGTCCAGGAAAAGTCATCGTCGCCGACGGAAACGAGCATATGTCGCTCGAGAAGGTTCTGATCGTCGAAGACAACGAAGTCATTCGC
Source organism: Verrucomicrobiota bacterium (assembly GCA_039796015.1). GTDB lineage: Bacteria > Verrucomicrobiota > Verrucomicrobiia > Limisphaerales > UBA9464 > SXXZ01. The sequence goes on along the minus strand of JBDKKQ010000055.1, from coordinate 4,062 downwards.
AGGGCGTTGGAGATCCAACTTCAGCGTCGTCGGTTCGACGTGATCGGCGTGTCGACCCTAGCTCTCGCTCAAGATTACCTCGGCAAGGACAACTGGGATCTGGTCTTCGTCGATGTGCGACTGCCCGATGGCGAAGGGACCGACATTCTTCGCGTCCTCCAAAACCGTTCCGTCAAACCTTTGGTGGTGATGATGACCGGCCATGCATCTATTGAATCGGCGGTGGCCTGCATGCGGGATGGTGCCTTCGACTACCTGATCAAGCCGTTCTCCTCAGACCAGATTGATATCACCCTCAAGAAGGCTCAGGAGTTCACTCAGCTCATCAAGGTCAATCGGTACCTGAGTCAGGGCGATCCGTCTGAGACGACTGGTTGCGAACTCTTGGGGCGCAGCCCGGCCATGCAGGCTCTCCGAGATCTCATCCGCAAGGTGGCACGGACCCAAGCGACGGTGTTGGTCCAGGGAGAGAGCGGTACCGGCAAGGAGTTGGTGTCGCGGGCCATCTATCGCGAGAGTTCTCGTGCTAATGGCCCGTTCATCAAAGTGAACTGCGCGGCTATTCCCGAGAATCTTATCGAGAGTGAATTTTTTGGGCACGAGAAAGGCGCTTTTACCGGGGCGCTCACCAAGCGCGAAGGGCGCTTCGAGCTAGCGCACGGTGGCACGATCTTGCTGGACGAGATCAGTGAGGTGGCGCCCCACGTTCAGGCCAAGCTCCTTCGGGTGTTACAGGAGCGCGAACTGGAGCGCGTCGGTGGTAATCGGTTGATCCGAGTCGATGTGCGTGTCATCGCAACCACCAACCGTAATTTGGAGGAGAGCATCGCGCGCAAAGAATTCCGCCAGGACCTTTATTTTCGTCTGAATGTCGTGCCCATCTCGGTGCCACCGCTGCGGGAGCGCAAAGAAGACATATCCTTCCTGACCGATCAGTTCATGCAGCGCTTGGCCCGCAAGCATGGTGTCCGAGTTAATGGCATTTCGGCTTCTTGCCAAGCAGCACTGATGTCCCATGACTGGCCCGGCAATGTTCGTGAACTGCAGAATGTGATCGAGCGGGCCGTGATCTTGTGTCCCGATGGGGGCGAGTTGTCTGAGGGGCATCTCGGATTCCATCCCTCCAGTGTCACCGTAGCGGTCGCACCGGTGTCTGCGCCGCGCTCAGCGTTAATCGGAGGCACGGCAGAGATCGCAACGTCCGCTCCCGCGTCGATTTCTGCACCAGTTTCCGGACCGCGTTCTGCTCCAGTGGGCCAGGGGTCTATTGTGCCGCTCGATCAGTTGGAGAAACAGGCCATCTTGCAGGCGGTCGATGTTTGTGGAGGCAATCGAACTCAGGCCGCCCGTCTGTTGGCTATTAGCGTCCGAACCATGCGCAACAAGCTGCGTGAATATGGTGTGGCTCCGGGCGGTTCTGACTCCGCCTCCGATGATGGAGAGGTCAGTGTCGATGAGGTTGTTGCGGGTTTTAACGCGAGTTCAAACACGGGTTCAAACACGAGTTCGTATTTAATTGATTCGACCGCACTTAATTCGAACCTGAATCCGGTACAGGCGACCTAATCTGGTCAACGGAGTTCGAATCCGTCTGGAGTTAGAATTCGGTGGGGTTTTTACGCGGGGCGGGTGGCTTTTTTTGGCGACGCGTTACCCGGCTAATCACTGAGTGGCGGACTCTTCAGTTGCCTTAAGCGGGGCCGGATTCCCAGCCCCAGTCTCAGCCCGTGCTTCGCCGTGGATGATCATGGCTGATGCAATCCACCCCCTTCAGCCCTCTTCGTGACGGATTCTGCAATCCGGCACGAAGAGGGAGTTGCTCGAAGAGACTCAGCGCAGGAAGGCTTCGTGCAGGCCGCCGTCCACGGTGATGACTTGTCCGGTGGTTTTGCTGAGGCGTTGGCTGATGAGTAGAAAGTACGCCTCGGCTTGATCGGCCGGGGTGATCGGCGACTTGGTTAGCGTCCGATCGGCATAGAATTGAGCCAGTTTGCGGACTAGAGATTCGGTGGCCTCCTCGTCCGTGTAGGGGATGTTGTATTTGGCCAGTGATCCGATCACGCGATCCCGGGGGAACATGGCCGAACCTTGGACCACCGTTGCTGGTGCCACGCCATTGACGCGCACCAGGGGGCTCAACTCGATAGAGAGTTCGCGCACCAAATGATTGGCCGCCGCCTTGGAGCAGTCGTAGGCCAGGCTACCTTTCTTGGCGACCACGGCGTTGGCGCTAGTGGTCAGTACGAGGTTGCCTCGCAATCCCTGTTCCTTCCAGGTCCTAGAGGCCTCGTCGCCCACCAGGTAGCTGCCGGTGACGTTGATGTTGAAGGTGAGGGCCCACTTGTCGTCCGGGATATGGCCGCTGGTGTCGCTGGGGACAAAGATGCCTGCGGTGACGCAAATGGAATCAAATCCTCCATAGGCCAATGCCACGCGATCAAGCATGGCTCGGACGCTGGCCCGGTCGGTGATGTTGGCCGCCAAGCCGATGGCGGGACCACAACCGCTGATGCCCGTGCCGGCGACGCCGATGCCTTGTCCGAGCTTGGCTGTAATCTCATTGGCGGTCGCTTGAGCCGCGGCCTCGTTGAGGTCTACACAGACGATCTGAGCGCCCTCTTTGCTGATCCGTAGCGCGGTCTCGCGACCAATGCCGGAACCGGCTCCGATCACGACGACCACTTGGCGAGCCAATTCCTTTTCGGGCGGCATCCGGCGCAGCTTGGCCTCCTCGAGCAGCCAATACTCAATGTCGAAGGCCTCCTGCTGGGGTAGGGCGATATAGCGGTCTACCGCCTCGGCACCGCGCATGACTTCGACGGCGCAGTTGTAGAACTCGGCCGTAACGCGGCTCTCCGACTTGTCCTTGCCCCAGGCCACCATGCCCAGACCCGGGATGAGGATGACCGTCGGATTGGCATCGCGCATGGCCGGTGAATTGGAGCGCTTGCAGCGCTCGTAATAAGCCGCGTAGTCCTTCCGGTACTGCTCCAGACCTGCCTTGAGCTTGGCCTTGAGGGTCGCCGCGTCCTCGGTTTGCGGATTCCAATCCACATACAGAGGCTTGATCTTGGTTCGCAGGAAATGGTCGGGGCAGCTGGTGCCGAGTTCCGCGAGGCGAGCGGCATCCTGGGAGTTGGTGAAGCGGAGGATTCGTTCGTCATCTTGCACCGTGCCGATTAACCGGCGTTGCTGACTCACCTGTCCGCGGAGCCAGGGCAGAATAGCCGCCAACCGCTCGTTGCGAACCTCTTGGGGCAAGCTCTGGTACTTGGGTCCACCGAAGACGGTCGCATCGCCTCCCTTGGCCTGATACTTCGCTTCAATGAAAGCCGCCGCCTTTTCGATGTATTCGAGGGTGGCGAGGTAGCACTGCTTGTCATCTTCATCCCAGGAGATGAACCCGTGCTGACCCATCATGATGGCCTTGGCCTTGGGGTTTTTGCGGCACACCTCTTGCATCGCCAGACCCAGTTCAAAACCGGGGCGCATCCAAGGGACGTAATCCATGGAGTCCCCGAAGATTTCCCCCGTCAGTTCCACGCAGCGGCTCGAGGCGGCGATGGCGATGATTGCGTTGGGGTGCATGTGATCGACAAAACGCCCTGAGATGAAGCTGTGCAGCGGGGTGTCGATCGACGAGGCGCGCGGGTTGAGGTTGAAGGTGGTGTGGGAGTACATCGCCACCATGTCGTCCTCGGCCGGGGACTTCAGTCCCTTGTCTGCGCGGGCGGCATACACCGTTTGAAGGCCGATGAGGCGATCCTGATAAAGCGAGCTGAAGAACTCCCGCGAGGCCGTGCGTAAATCGCCGCCAGACCCCTTCACCCAGAGGACCGTCACGTCTTGGCCGGTGAGCGGATCCTTCTCGGTGAGTTTCGAGGAGGTGTTGCCGCCACCGGTGTTGGTGACCCGCTGGTCGGCGCCCAGCTTGTTGGAGCGATAGACCAAACGGTCTGCACCGCTCAGGGCATTGGCTTCGGCGTCATTCCAGAGATTGGAAACGTGCGTGAATTGGCTCATGGCGAATTGGCTGCGATAGATCGGAAAGCAACTGTGAAT
>JBDKKQ010000054.1:0-2932 GCA_039796015.1 Verrucomicrobiota bacterium | reverse complement strand
TAGAAGTCCACGAAGGCGGGCAAGTCTTTGAAGAGCTTCCCTTTCTCGCGGGCGGTTTCGAGGGCTGCCGCGACATACTCCGGCGCGAATGCGGCCGTGAATATGCCGGCGCGGGCTAAGGCAGCGACACCGCGTTCGACAAAGCGGGCGGGCTCCATGATGCGGGTGTGCTCGAAGTGCAAGGCTTCGAGTTTCTTGACGTCGAACTTGGCCGGGCTGCGGTTCACGCGGTCGAGCCCGAAGCGGGTGACCAACTCAGGCACCGGCAGGAACTCCTTGCCGTCGGCCGGAGACCAACCGAGCAATGCGAGGTAGTTCAGCACAGCCTCCGGCGTGTAGCCGTCGTCCTGGTAGTTGTTGACGTGGGCACCGTGGTCGCGCTTGGACATCTTGGAACCGTCTGGGTTTAGGATGAGCGGGATGTGCGCGTAGTTCGGGGGCTCGACCGCGAAGGCTTTGAACAGGGCGATGTGCTTGGCTGTGTTGGCCAAGTGATCCTCACCCCGGATGACATGGGTGATTCCCATTTCGAGGTCGTCTATGACGTTGACCAAGTGGAAGACGGGGTTGCCGTCGCTGCGCACGAGCACCCAATCGGGATCCGCCTCTTCGCGGTCGGTCAGTGGGCGCAGCACATCGCCGATGATGAGGTCGGGAATGGTGATGGCCTCGCGGGACATGCGAAAGAACACCGCCCCGTCGCGATCGTAGGCGAAACCCTTGTCGCGCAATTCTTGGATGCGCCGGGCATAGATCTCGCCTCGACGACTCTGGAAGTAGGGACCGCAGTCGCCGCGACTCGGGCAGGCGGTATCGCCTGAGGTGGGACCTTCGTCCCAGTCGAGCCCCAGCCAACTGAGTCCGCGCAAGATCACATCGATGGACTCTTGGCTGTTGCGCTGGGTGTCCGTGTCTTCGATGCGCAGGATAAACTTCCCGCCATGGTGACGGGCGAAGAGCCAGTTAAAAAGGGCCGTGCGGGCCCCACCAATGTGCAGGTAACCCGTCGGTGACGGCGCAAAGCGAACTCGAATCGGAGCGTCCATTTCTGAGGCCGATCGTAGGGCTTTTTGAGCCGATGGGGAACGAGGATCACTGTTCCAGGTTTGGGATCTCCAAACCTGGACCTCAACTCACTCCGTCGACTCGGCTGCGGAGGAACGATTCAGTGCTTCAGAAATTCGTCTAGGGCAACTCGAGGAATGCGCCACGCAGACCCGATCTTTTTGCCTTTGAGAGATCCGTCGCCCAGCGCTGCGAGCACGTCGGCCTCGGAGACTCCGAGGCTCTGGGCCACGTCGGCGGGTGAGAGCAATTCCGGAATCGCCGAGGCCGCGCCTAAGGCCGAACCAGCGACCATCGAGGCACCGATGACCGGAGGCGTACCGGTACCCAGATCGCGGGCAATTTGCGTCCCCAGAGCAAACTGGGCGGCCAAGCCGGCGACCCCACCGCCACCGGGCAGTTTGAGCGATTCGGCCAACTGAAGTTTGACGTAGTCGTTGAGGTTGCCGATCGCGGCCATGCTGGAGCGCTTGTCGATGGCTCCCTCGACCTCGGGCGGGACGCTAATGTTCTCAACAATGAAGCTGCCGAGTTCGATGCCGTACTTCTCGGTGAGAATCGGATTGAGGAGCGGCAGGAGCGCGTCACCCAACTCGGAATACCGGGCTGCCAAGTCGAGCACCGGCACCTTGGCGCTGGCGACCGCGTCGCTGAAGGCGCTGACAAAGCGCGACCGCATGGTGTCCTGAAACTCATCAATGCGGAAGTGATGATCGGTGCCGGCGACGTCCTTGAGGAACACCGGGACATTAACGATCCGGAAATCGTAAGTACCAAAGGCCCGAACGCGAACGATGCCGAAGTCCGGATCCCGCACCATGATGGGATTGCTTGTGCCCCATTTGTTGCCGGTGAAGAGCCGGGTGTTGACGAAGTAGACATCGCACTTAAAGGGCGACTCGAAGTTGTACTTCCAGCCCAACAGTGTGCTGAGAACCGGGATGTTCTCGGTCTTGAGGGTGTGTTTACCGGGGCCGAAGGTGTCGACGTACTGACCCAGGTAGACGAACTGAGCTTTCTGCGATTCGCGAACCAGCAGTTGGGCTCCGTTCTTGATCTCCTTGTCTTGATCAGGAAAACGCCAACTGAGGGTGTCGCGCGAGTCGTCTTCCCACTGGATGATCTCCAGGAACTGTGTCTTGAGGTAGTCGATGATGCCCATGGTGCGTGTTTCTTTGTTTGGCGACGGTTTCTAAGTCGGAACCGAGACTGGAAGACAATCTATGAAGGGGCTCGAACACGAAACGGGAATTTGAGCCCCTATTTCCAATGACCCAATAGGGCGGTTTCTTTGTTTCTCCAAATAAATCCCTGGCGCGGCTGGATCCATTTGCTCGCAGAGGCCCGGGAGGGGAGCCGGTGGGTGGGATTTGGGACGGAGACTCCGGAAATCACTCCTCAGAACCGCGGGCCTGGAAAATAGTGGAGCCCATTACCTTGCCAGCGGCGACTTGAACTACGTAGGAGGCGCCGGCCTTCAGGGGTTCCGCCGGGGCTTTGGCTGCCAGTTGGAGACCCTCAGGCGGCTGGCCATAGAGAAACCCCCGGGTAAAGGCCCCTTTGCCCTGTTTTTCGAGACGCCACACCACACGACCGCTGGCTGGCGCCTTCTCGGGCTGAACTTCCGAAACCACCAGAGAACTCAACTCGTAGTCTTGGTCTAGGCCCACAACCACGGGCAAGGCGGCCCCTGGTTCGGCCTGACGCAATGGACGAAAAGAGACACTGACTTGAATAGCCTTGGGACTGAACCAGTCGGTCAAGCGGTACATCGGAACCGCGACGGCGGCGACCAACAGCAAAATGATTCCCCAAACTTTGCGATTCACAGTGGGCTGGACGATTTCCACCCCCCGTCGCATTCGAA
>JBDKKQ010000053.1:0-4694 GCA_039796015.1 Verrucomicrobiota bacterium | reverse complement strand
GCATCGAAGGCGGTCCGATTGGGAAGCTTCAAGGACGCGAGGAACTGACTCAACAACGTCCCGGATCCCGACGGCACTCCTGCAGCCAAATCCAACACGGTAGGGCCAAACGGCGCATCATACGCAATGGAACCGGTGGTGATCTCCCAGGAGCGCACCGGAATCTGAGGCGCGGCCGGGCTGCCGAGCTGGTAAGTCAGATTGTTAATCAATGTCCCGTGGATGTCCGCCGCGATGAACACCACGTTGCGGATGCGGTTGGTGTGGATGAACCCGAGGATATCCGAACGCTCGGCAGCATACCCCTCGAACCGGTCGCTGGCAGCCAACACACCGAGATTCTGGATGGGTTCCGGGACACCAATGAATTTCCAGATTACTCCGGCTTTTTCTGCAGCCAATAGATCGCTCTTCAGCTCACTGAGTTGAGCTTGTCCGAGCATCGTGCGGCGCGGAAGCGCTTGTCCGGTCAACGGATTGATATCCATCGACTGGAAGAGGAAAGTACCCACCTGCACGGCATTGTTGGGATCCTCAGGAGCGGTCAACTCGGCATCTCGGAACGATCGCGCGTCGAGCAGGAACAGGCTGGCATCCAGACCGTATCGAGCAGCGCGATACAGCTTGGGTTTGCCATCGGTACGGGCGACTCCCGGAGTCTGGTAAGTCACATCCTTGAGCGGATTGAATTCGGAGAAGGCTTTAAGACCGTCCCGATAAAGTTGGGTCTCGTTGATGAGCTTACCGGTGATGTCGAAGCGGGAATCCGACGACACAGCCGCACCACCAGCGAAATCGTTGATCACCTCATGGTCGTCAATCGTGGTGAAGAGCGCCGTGCTCGCCCGGAGATCTGCCATTGACGGGACGCCTCGCTGATTGCCGAGCACTTCGGCGTGCTTGCGACGAAACTGCTCCAACGTGCGGACTTGGTCATTGGTCACCGCCGGCGACGGCACATCGGCATAAATGGTATCACCCAAATTAACAAAGAAATCGAGGCGACGGCTGGCTACGTTACCAATCGACGGATACGGCGCCAATTCACCGCGGGAATCGCCACTCACTCCGAAGCGGAGCCCGACCGAGGCTTGGGGAGCGGGCGCAGTCTTGAAGGTTCCAAAGGCACTGTTCTCAAACCCATCCAAAACCCGATAGAAGTAGCGGACACCCGAATTGAGTCCCGTGACGGACACCTTGACCGGAACCTCCGGCTGCAAATTGGTGACAGCACTCGAAAAAACCAACGGATCCAAAGAACTGTTGGTCGAGACTCCGAAACGAAGCACACCCGGCGCGAGTGAACGGGTCCACAAAACCACTGAATCGGACGTCACGTCTCCGGATGCCACACCATTGGGCAACGAATTGGTGCGAGCAGTCATCCCGAAGAGGTTCAACCCCTGCTGGCCCCGTTGGAAGATGGTCTGAACCTCGGCAGCCCCGAGCGATCGTCGCCAGACAGCGACATCGTCGATTCGGCCATCCCGAAGGCCCACCGCACCATTGTCGGTGTAGGCACCCAAACCATCCTGACCAATGTTGACGGCCAGACCCGCGGCGGTGTCGATGGAATCGAGGTCGCCAGAGATCGAGTTGGTGCTCACCGCGGCGCCATCGAGATAGGTGATGGCGACACCTTGAAGACGATCGAAGACGGTGGCGATGTGATGCCAGGCGCCGTTGTTGAGGGTGCCGCCGGGTCCATCATAGTCGCGGCGGCTGCGGCCACCGGCGTCGCCGTCGCCCAGGTTCCACTGAAGACGACCGTTGCCCGCCGTGGCGATCGCCCAACCCTGATTGCCGCCACTGCGCCAGTCCTTGTTACCAATGAAGGCCGGGTCACCGGTCCAGTTGGTGAACGAAGTCCAAAGCGAGACCGAGAAGCTGATGTCCTTGCCGAACTGGAGATCGGCAGGGGCACCCAAGGAAACGTAGTTGAAGGACGAACCGTTGGTGATCGAGGTCACCGCGATCGCACCACCCGAACGACCCTCGACAAATCGGGGATTGCCCGTGCGAACACCATGATTGCCGCGGCCGGAACGATCGGACGTGTCGTAATCGAGGGGCAACCATGCAACGAGTGACTCACTGAGGGCCTTTTCCTGGACGTTGGCACCAAACTGTCCCTTGCGGTAAATGCCGAGAATTTCATCGGGCGTGATCGAACGACGCCAGATAGCCACATCGTCAATGGTGCCATCCACCATGCTTACCGTGCTGTTGTCGGTGTAGTTGCCGCGGCCATCCTGACCGATGTTGGTGGGAAGGCCCGGGCTGACGGTTGTTCCGGTCGTCGGCAACGGTTGGCGATTAATTTCTTTTCCATCCACAAAGGTCACCGCTTGCCCGCCACGTTGGAAAGTCACTGCGACATGATGCCAACTGCCGTCGCCGACTAATCCGGGACCACTGTCGTAGTCGCGGCGCTCACCCACCTGCTCGGCATAATTCCATTGGAAACGCCCGTCGGCACCGGTGGCCAACGCATAGCCAACATTGCCGCCACTGTTCCAATTCTTGTTGGCGATGAACACCGGGTCGCGCTGCCAATTGCTGAACTTCACCCACATGGAGAACGAGAAATCGGCATCCACGCTGAACTCTAAATCGGCCGCAGTTCCGAGCGTCACGTAGTTGAACTCCGAACCGTCGGCTTTCTGGGAAAACCGCAAGGCGCCCTTGCCCACACGACCCTCAACCAAGGTCGGCAATCCGACCGGGGTTCCATGGTTGTTGCGACCCGACGCATCGCTGAAATCAGTGTCGAAGGTTAGGTGGGTGACCAAGCCCTGGCGAATGTCGTCCACAATGGTCAGCGTCGCCTCCTGGCTCAGAGTAATCTGTCCGTTGGCGGCACGGATTTGCACGGTGTAGCGCCCGGCATCACCCGATTGAACTCGGGCCAGCACCAAGGCCGGTTGTGTTGCCCCGGCAATGAGGGATCCGTTGCGGAACCATTGGTAAGCGATGGGGTTCACGCCGGCCGCACGCACCTGAAACTGGGCGCGGCCGTTGGGGCCCACGGCGATGTTCAACGGTTGCTCGGCGATGGTCGGTGCCTGTTGGGCGTCGACGGTGATCTCAGCCAAGTCCGTCGCCACACTCGCGACACTGTTGCCAACGAGGCAGGTGTACTGGCCTGCATCCGAGGCCTGAACGTTGCTCAAATTGAGCACCGCATTGGTCGCTGAGGGAAGATTCACCGAACCACGACGCCACTGGAAGGTGAAGGGGGAGGTTCCGCGGGGGAGGACTCGCAAGGTGAGGCTCTCACCGGCCACGACCGTGGCGGCTGATGGCTGGCGAACCAGAACGGGAGCCGTCGGAGTCGAGACAACCGTCTCAAGCGCCTTGCCTGCCAACCCGGCGTCGTAGATGGCCTTGGACTCTTCGGCCGTTAACACCCGTCGCCAGATCCCTAGATCATCCATCATCAAGTCGCTGATCTCGACGCTGTTGCCATCGGTGTACCGACCGGTGCCATCTTGTCCGAGATTGACGGCCTGTCCGACCACGGTGTCCACATTGTTGAGGCTTGCGGAGACATCGCGCTCATCAACCAGCGCCCCATCCAAATAGGTCATCACTTCGCCCGCGCGCAAAAAGGTGACCACCACGTGGTGCCATCGACCATCGTTCAGGGTGCTTCCCGGACCATCGTAGTCTTTGCGCTGACCCGGTGAACCACCGTAGTTCCACTGAAGACGTCCATCGGTTCCCGTGGCCACCATCCATCCCTGGTACTGGCCGCTGAGCCAGTCCTTGTTGCCGATGAACGGCGGGTCAAAGACGAACTGTTGGAACTTGGTCCAGAAGCTCAGTGAAAAATCCGTCGAGGTGCCGAAGTTGAGATCGGCAGGAGCCCCCAACGTGACGTAGTTGAAGCTGGTGCCGTCCTTTTTGAATGAGAGCTGAACAGCGCCCGTTCCGACCTGTCCGGAGCCGTACTGGATGTTACCTACGGCGGTGCCGTGATGGCTTTTGCCGGAGATATCCAGCAAATTGGAATCAAAGGTGAGGTGAGTCACCAATTGGTCAGTGATGCCTGCCTGCAGGACAGGAACCGACAGCAAGACCGCCAATGCGATGGGGGTGGTTTTCTGGTTCATGGAGTGGAGGTTGAGTTGGAATACGGAGAACAAATCATCGAGGGCTTTCCTGCGGGAGTTCGCCGGTGTACCAGCGATAATCCACCCCCTTGCTGTAGCGGATGGTGGACACGTTGCCGGGTAGCCAAAGGGTGGAGCACTGGCGATTGTGGCGGAACCACTCGAACTCCATCCGGACTCCGGGATAGAGGCTGGCCAACCGAACTTTCCACTGGATCAGGCCCTCCTTGTAACCCGGAAAGATCCCAAGACTGTCGTCATGTCCTTCCATCCGCTGCTCGGCCGAGTCCTGAGCAAACACGGTCGTCTGGGGGCTTGGGATTTCGCTAATCTTTCGGGGAAGCGTCGGATCGGCCGTGTAGACCGTCCCGGGGTTTAGGGCCACGTAGCGATTAATGCCGTAGGTCGAATTGCGCCAAAACTCGCTCGGATAGGCCAAACCGGTTTCCCGCCACTCATCGACAATCTTGGCGCTGGGACAGCGGAAGGCGCGGCGTGCCCCACCGAAGTAACTGACATAGGCGACGCCCCAATAAGAAATAACCCGCTGATTGGGATTTTGGAGATCTAGCAGCGCAT
>JBDKKQ010000052.1:0-7155 GCA_039796015.1 Verrucomicrobiota bacterium | reverse complement strand
GCACTCAGCGTCGCGGGGTTTGCATCGCGGCGCTCGGTCAAGCCCAGCGCATCGATCCATCGATCGGCTTCTGACGGCTCAACAGCAGCCCCCGGCGGCAGTCCGGAAAGCACGTTGCGGTGCACGCTCAGGTAGGGCACGAGGTGGAATAATTGGAAGACAAAGCCCACCGACCGCGCCCGATATCGAGCCCTCTCGACAGCGTTGATGCGAGTCAACTCCACCCCGTCGATTCGCAAGGTTCCACTCTCCGCCCGAAGCAGCGCTCCCAGCATGAGCAACAAGGTGCTCTTGCCCGATCCACTAGCGCCTTGGATCACCACGAACTCACCGCGCTCCACGCGCAGGGACAAATCGGTGACACCGGCCACCACGCCGGGTTTGGAGGCGTAATTCCGGGTGAGACCCGAGGCTTCGATGAGAGGAGTGTTCATGGCGTCATCCATCGGCTCGGAGTGTTTCGGCCGGGTCTTGCGACACGGCCATCATCGCCGGCAGGAAACTGGAGGCGGCCGCGAAGAGCGGCGTCCAAGTCAGGGCCGGCCCGATCAAGGTGGGATCCATTTTCAACGAGGCCGCCGTCACCGGAAACAAAACTGGCCCCCAGCGCAACGCCACGAGGGTCCCGACAACCCATCCCAACGCACCGCCCAATCCACCCAGCAGCACCGCCTTGCCCAAGAACAACGCCGCAATGCGTGAAGAGCCTGTCCCCAAGGCACGCCACAAACCGATCTCCACCCGACGCTGGCGCACGTTCAAAACGGCCAGTACCAAAATCCACACGGCCGCCACCAGCAAGGTCATCGGTACGGCAAAGGCGCTCACCCGTTCCGAGGCTTGCCGTTGCTTGGCCCGCGCGTCAGCTAGTGCGCGCATTTGAATCACCCGAGCCTCCGGCAACAATCGCGACAGCGCCTCGCGGATCTGCGGCAAAGGATCCTGATCGGCCGTCAGGCACAGGCAATCGATGGCCTTGATCTCGCTGATGCGACCCGGCAACCCGAGGGCGATTTGCGCATCCGACAAGGCGGTGTAGAGCCGCACGTCTTCGTCGGTTCCCGACTCCACCAAAACCCGTTCCACGCGAAGTGTTCGCCCGGCCACTTCCACAGTCCCGCCCACCTTCACTCCCAATCGCTCGGCCAAAATGCTCCCGACCTGTGCTGTTCCCGGGGCGATGCGAAAACCCATGGGCTGCTTTTTTTCTCCCGGCCCGACCACTGTGTCACCCAATCCAGTGAGCAGGCACTCGTGGCCACCCAGGCGAATCCGCCGCTCCAAGACGGGTGTCAGGTGATTGAAGGTGATGAAGGTTCCAGCACCCGCCGCCAAGCGAGTCACGGTGTCCGCGGGCAACGTGTTCTCCGAATAGCCTTCCAGAAAAAACCGCTCGGGATCGGTGTCCTTGGGAAGAATCCGCAAGTTGAACCCCATGTCCCGGACCACACGCCGGGTCTCGCGTTCTGCGGCCGCGGTGAGCAGGTGCACGGCCGTGAGCAAGGTCACCGCTCCGGTTAATGCGACGAGCATCAGGGCGGAGTTGAGGCGGGAGTACCACCCTTCCCTCAAGATATTCTGGAGAGTGAAGTTCATCGTCTGGACGCACGAAACCAAAGACCGAGACCCACGGCAAAGAAGACCGACAAAGCCCCCGCCAAGACGAACCAAAGACCCCGACCCGGGTTCGTTGGCGTAGTAGCGGGCGGTGGCTTCGACAGCGCGGTCGATGAGGTCAACGCCGTAGGAACCATCGAAGCAGTCGGGTTCGTCGAAGTCTCGAAAGTGGCCGGAGCGGCGCCGGTATTGAGTGGCTCAGCGGGATCGGATTCCGACCCGAGCACCGTTTCGACCGATTCCTCGGAATAACCCAGCGAGGTCCCGGATGAGGGCGGCCGACGACGCCCAGGATTCTGCGGTCCGCGTTCGACAATGCGGCTAATTTCGGCCCGCACCATGGGGTTGCCCGGATCAAAGCCCAGCGTGTCCAAGGCGGCCTGCTGCAACTCTCGTCCCCAACGCCCCGGCAGGAGAGGTCCCTTCAACCAAGCCCGATCCAAATCGCATTCGCAGTCCTGACCAATGAGCAGCAACCGATCCCGCAAGGCCGTTTGCGTGATGAGCGGCCCTTCCAAGGGTGAACCCAACCGGCGTCCTCGACCAAAAACGAGGACCACCCGAGGTGAATCCGTGGACGCAGGATCCAAGCCTAAGCCCCAGACCAGCACCTTCTCGGCCACCTGTTCCTTCAACGACACGGCCACCATTTGAGGCGGGGTCTCCACCGGCTTGGGCATCGAAGACAGCAACCGCGCCGTTGCGGTAATGGCAGAGTCGACATCCTGACGGACTCGGGCATTGGCCTCCCCATCGGTGCCTTCAAGCAATAAAACCAGCGCGTAAGCACGAAGCCCTTCGCGATACACCCGCTCCCGTAGCGGCGACGTCACCGCCATCTCGACGCCCCGCAGCACCGCCGTTGCATCGGAAGGATTCGGCAACGGCAGGCTCAGGATACGCCCTTCCACATCGCGCAAGTACAACCCGGCGGTGCGCGGAAAGCCCACGCCCGCGGGATCTTCGTCCCAAACCACGTTAGAATCGCGCAGCAGCAATTCGGCCTTGGAACGCACCTCCGCTGAAGCACCCGATTCGGGCACCCAGCACAATCGATAGGCTTCTAGGCCCAGATCCACAAAGCCGGTGTCGCGGACCGAGTAGCGGCACGCCCAGGCGGACACAGCTACAAAAAACACGAACCACCCCAGCTTCTTTCGAAATTGATTCCAGCTCTTCATAATGCATTGCCTCCCGTGCTTTGAGCGCAATCCACACAGCCGGGAATCCGCCCGATCTTCAACTGAGACATACGGTACGTTCGCAAATCGCAAGTCAGTAATCTCCCGGCCAAAGGAGGCGCACACCCGGTGATGACCTTGATGGCCTCGAGGGCGGCCATCCCTCCGGCCGTCCCCGACACGGCCCCCAGCACGGGAAATTTCCGAGTCCATGTCTGGCTTTGCTGCGGGTACAGGCACCGCAGGCATCCGGTGACTCCCGGCACGAATGTGGTCAGGTGAAACTCCAGATCATAGACGGCCGCTTCCACCATCGGCCGCCCCTGACGCAGGGCCTCGCGGTTCATCAAGTAGCGCTCCTCAAAGAGGGGGGCGCAATCCACCACGACATCGGCCAGACCCACCAACCGCGCGGCGTTGTCTTCCGAGATATTGGCCGGCTCGGCCACGATTTCCACCCGCGGATTCAAGGCCTTCAATCGCGCCACGGCGCAGTAGATGCGAGGCTTGCCGATGTGGTCGTGGGTCATGAGCAATTGGCGGTTGAGGTCGTCAGACCGTAAATTGCCGCCGTGAGCGAGGATCAACCGCCCGACTCCGGCAGCCGCCAATTCAAAGGCCACCATGCCCCCCAGTCCGCCCACGCGAGACACCAGCACCGAGGCTCCCTTGAGACGGCGCTGGGCCAACTCACCAAAGCCGCCCACGGGAATTTGCCAGCCGTAGGCCTCCACCTCATCGGCGGTCAGCTCAGGGCATCGGGCCACGTCCGCTGGAAGCTCAGGATTCAAGGCGTCCATCGCGCAAGTGAAGGATTCGGTCGGCGAGGCGTTCGGCTTCGGACCGGTTGTGGGTGATGTGTAAAATGGTGATGCCCGTGCGATTCCGGATCTCAGTCAGAACGGCAACGATTTCGCCTCGTGTTTGATCATCAAGGGCCGACAAAGGTTCATCGAGGCATAGCACCGGCGGATGAAAGGCCAGGGCCCGCCCCAAGGCGACACGCTGGCGTTCTCCGCCACTCATCCCCGCCGGCAACCGGTCCAAGAGCGGGGTCAAGCTCAGCCATTCGGCCAGTTCCCGGGAACGGCTTTCGCGGCGCTCAGGAACCCAGCCACGCACTTCTAAGGCAAACTCCAAGTGCTGACGCACGGTCAGGTGGTCAAAGAGCGCGCCATCCTGCGGAACCAATCCAATGCCTCTCTGTCCGGGCGGCAAATTTGTGACCTCACGGTCTCCGATCCAAATCGATCCCGACCGAATCGAACGCAAACCGCAAATCCCTTCGAGCAAGGTGGTTTTACCCGACCCCGTTCGCCCCATGAGAGCGGTATGGCTTCCGGTCGGAATTTCCATCGAGAGGTCTCGTAGCTGGAACCCCCCTGCTTGAACCGTGATGTGACGGAGGGAGATCATTTGTGTTGAAGGGAGGTTCCGCCCCCAAGCCCGGCCCCTCCCCAGGCACGCACCAAGAGCAAGGCCACCACGGCCGAACCCATCATCAGCAACGACACAGCGACCGCAGCCTCCAACCGACCAACGGACAACTCCAGGAACACCGTAGTCGGTAGCACCTCGGTCTTCATGCGGGTGGCTCCCGAGAAGACGAGGATCGGCCCAAATTCACCGAGAGCCCGAGCCCACGCCAAAGTGGCTGCCGTGAGAATGCCCGGGCGCGCTGCCGGCAACACCACTCGCCAGAAGGCTTGGGCCCGGTTGCAACCCAAGGTCATGGCCACCTGCTCTTGGCGGGGGTTGATTTGGGCGAAGGTCGTGCGGAGCGTGCGGACCGCGAACGCGCAGGCGACCATGAACTGCGCGAGGATCACGGAAGGCACCGCATAGGTGACCGGAAACACCGTTTCGAGGGCCCGAAGCGGGGCCGTCTGGAAGAGGATCAACAAACTCAGACCAATCACCAACGGCGGGAGCACGATGGGGATGTCCAACAAGGCGTCCAAGAAGGCCCGACCCGGAAACTCGAAGCGGGCCATCAAGTATCCGATCGGCACCGCCACCCACAGCGAGAGCAACGTCGTGAGGGTGCAACTCAAAAGACTCAATCGGATCGCATACCGAATCTCGGGCGAACCCAAGGCCCGCCACAGGTGCCCCGGCGTGGTGTAGAACAAATCGGCCGCGACCATCGCCAAGAGCAATATTACATAGGTGCCCCCGATGAGGATTAAGGCCGCCAGAAAACGACGGTCCGAACCAGGATCCAGACCGCGGCGAGACTCATCGACCGAGGGGGACAAAGGCGTATCAGAGCGAGAACTCAAGGGAGAGGCTCCTGCCATTGAAATCCGGCCGATACAAATCGGTCGCGCGACACTTTCGACTCCAACGCCTGCTGCAGACGGGACATCAACTGCGCATGGTCCGAGTTGCGACTCACGGCATACGGCTGGATCGCCATGGTTCCGGGTCCCGTCAGGCCAATTACTTCCACCGTATCCAACACCTCGGCCGTGTTGGCGGCATACACCAGCGCGACGTCCAAGGCTCCCGAACGCAATTGGTTGATGAGCAAATCACCCGTGGGCGCTTGCACCGCCAAGTTGGATTTCACCGAATCCCAGAGCCCGACCCAGCGCAGCAACCGAGCACTCAATGCACCGAGGGCGCTTTGGTCTTCCTGACACAACCCCACCTTCAAGGTCGTGCGAGTCAAATCGGACAACCCAGAAATCGCCTTCGGATTGCCCTTCCGCACGGCCAATACCAACGGCGTTCGAGCCAACGCCACCGCCGGCTGAAAGTAGCTTTGGACGGTGTCCATAAAGGAGACATCGCAGGCGAAGTAGGCGTCCGGGCGCTGACCCGAACGAATTTGGGACGTGAGGATGCCGCAGCCATTGTAAACCCGGGTAATGTCCACGCCTTCCCGCTGCTCAAACTCCCGCAAGGTAGGTTCCGCGGCCAAGCGATTGACCGACCCGCTGTAAAAGAGCACCGACGGATGGGGGTTCCAGACATCCCCGGGCATCACCTCAAAGCCGGACTCCTGAAAGCGGCGCAGCCCACGATCTCGGGCACTGAGATACCGAGCAAAGCGCAAGGCCTCGGTAGGTTGGGCGCTCGATTGCAGCACACACGCCGCCACCTCGGAACGGGCCGTGGACAATTCCGGAACCGCCACCACTTCCAACTCCGGATACTGGGCCACCGTCACATCCCACACGATGCCTGCATCGACCGCTCCCAACTTCACGTCATTGGCCACGTCGTTGACCGTCGGTTTGAAGACCAAGGCTCGGGCCGACAAGGCCGCCCAATCACCGCTACGAGTCAAGGCTGCCCGGGCCACCGTCCCGATGGCCACCGAATCGGGATTTCCTAGGCTCACTCGAATCCCGTCGCGGAGAAGATCCCGGATTGAACGGATGTTCTTAGGGTTACCTTTGGCCACCGTGATAACGGCGGACATGCGAGCCAACGGAAGCACCTCGGCCAGTAAGTGATTGGAGTTTCCTAACTCAATGAAACTCGCATCGCCGGGGATAAATAAGTCGCCGCGTTGGGCCACCCGAAGATTACTCAACAGCGTGCCTGAGCCTCCGTATTGAAGCTGAACGGCGACTTTCTGTTCCCGCTCGTAGTCTTTCGCAACCGCCTCGACCACCGGCTTAAGCCCGGCCGCGCAGTAGACCACCAGCGGTTCTGACGCGGGAGAGTTGGCAGGTGGCCTCTGGTTCCAGATCAACAATCCCACCAAGACCCCGATCGCCACCAGCGATCCCCAGACCATGGATCTCATCGGATTCATCCGACTCGGCCTCCTGCTTTGAGACATGGGGTTCCGCGATCCATCTCATCAAACCTTCGCCGGAACTGCCGGTTTGATTCAACCACACAGACACCCCGACACCCGATCGTTACCGGAAACCGCAACGGGGCGGGGCAACACCGAGGGTTGCCCCGCCCACCGAATTGCCGACCATCAATCTAGCGTGTGAATGCGGATATTTCGGAACGCCACAGCTCCGTGGTCTCCCTGGAGCAGGATCGGTCCGGGTTGGTCGACTTGGTCGTCGATCTGGCCGCCGGTGCCCTTGGGGCTCAGCACCCCGTCGTGCACCTTCACGCCATTGAGAGTCAGGGTGATCTTCTGGCCCACAATCTTGGCCTCCGCGGTCTGCCACTGTCCGGCCTTGCGGGAAACGAAGAGCGAGGTCGGTTGGAGGTTGTAAATAGCGCCGTTGCCACCGTTGGAAGACTTGCCGGTCTTCACATCGTCGAGGATCTGGATCTCGTGGCGTCCCCGCAGGTAGAGGCCGGAGTTCGATTTCGGAGCCACCTGATACTCGTAGCGAATAACGAAGTCCTTGAACTTCTCCTCGGTGAGCAAGTCCGT
>JBDKKQ010000051.1:0-2642 GCA_039796015.1 Verrucomicrobiota bacterium | reverse complement strand
CGCAAGACCTCTTGAATTGGGTCGAAATGCCCACCTCCACCACTCGCAACCTCTATACGGTGAGTGCGGCCAACGACCAGTGGATTGTCGCCGGTACGGGCGGGGCCATTTTGCGAGCCAGGGCCACCGCCTTCGATGCGCCGGTTCAAGTTCTCAACTATCCGAAGTCTTCCGAAGACAGCCTGTTCCTCTTCGGTGGACAAATGGACCAGACCTTCCGCCTGGAGCGCTCGGTTGATTTGCAAACCTGGCAGGATTCGATGGATTTGGAGATCGGTGATCCAGAAGGGGTGCTCATCCTGCTGGACTCCACCACCAATGCTCCGAACGGTCAGTTCTTCCGGGTGGTCCACCCGTGATGCTCGCGGAGGTTTTAGCCCGTACCTTTGCCTTACGGTGTGCGGACACCGCACTTGTAATCTTTGATGGCTCGGGTATTTTTTATAGCAATAATGAACCCCCCGGAACTTTCCATTCGCCGCGCGGTCAACCGCCGTGGCTTTACGCTCATCGAACTCTTGGTGGTCATTGCCATCATTGCCATTTTGGCCGGCATGCTCTTGCCGGCTCTGGCGAAGGCGAAGTCCAAGGCTCAGGGCATCGGCTGCGTCAACAACGGCAAGCAGCTTACCTTGGCCTGGCACCTGTACTCCTCCGACTACAATGATGCGGTGGCCAATAACTATGGTGTCAGTGAGACCATTCAGGCCATCGACCAGAAAGTGTACGATAACTGGGTGAACAACGTCATGACTTGGGGAGTCGGCACCGGCACCGCCGAGCGCAGTGTTACCAATGATGCCTGGGTAGCCAATGGCGTCTTGGGCAAGTACACCGGAGGAGCTGTGGGTGTGTACAAGTGCCCGGCCGATGTCTTCGTGTCGCCCGCCCAGCGCGCCAAGGGTTGGGCACGCCGCAATCGGAGCATGGCCATGAACTCCTTCTTTGGTCGCTTCAGCATTGGTAATGATTCCACCAAGGACGGACGCAACTGGGGCTTCTCCGATCGCCTCCAGTTCCTCAAGCAGTCGCAAGTCCCCTCGCCCTCCAAGACGTGGCTCACGCTCGACGAGCACCCGGACTCCATTAATGACGCCTACTTCATTAATAACCCCGATGCTTCGTCTTGGCAGGACATCCCGGCCTCGTATCACAATGGCGCCTGCGGCTTCTCCTTCGCCGACGGACATGCCGAGATCCGCCGCTGGCTCAGTGGTACCTCCAAATACCAGGCTGTGAAGTTTTCCTATCCGCCCACCAAGGCCTTCGATGCCCAGGGGAAGATAGACTTCCAGTGGTACCGCGAGCGCACCGGCTACATCTTGGCCAACGGGAGCGTGCAGCAGTACGGCTACTAAAAAATTGTCTCTGATCGCTGTTCGAATCGGGGCATCCAGGGATTCTTTCCCGGGGTGCCCCGATCGCTTTTTAGAACCCTTCCATACCGACTACCCGAAGGATTTCTTCCAGAGTGGTTTCACCTCGCAAGGCCCTTCGCAGGCCCGCCTGCCAGAGAGTCTCCATGCCTTGAGCCTGAGCAATTTCTTGCAGTCGTCGCGTGGGTAGCTTCTGCAGCACCGCATCGCGCAGGACCTCGTCCACCGTCAAGGTTTCCATCACAGTAGCGCGACCGCTGAAGCCGGTGTGGTTGCAGGCTGGGCAGCCGCCTCCGCGACGGAATTGACCCGTGCTATGCGTCTCCACCGGGAGGTAGGCCAGAGCGGCCGGTTCGGGTTGGTAGGATTCCAGGCAGACGAGACAGCTGCGTCGAATGAGACGCATACCCAGGACGCCCGTGATTGAGGAGGCCAGCAGGAAGGGCTCAATGCCCATGTTAATCAGGCGGGCGAAGACTCCGGTGGTGCTGCCGGAGTGGATGGTGCTAATGACCAGATGCCCGGTGAGCCCCGCCTGCACGGCGATCTGGGCCGTTTCGGCATCCCGGATCTCGCCGATCATGATGACCTGGGGGTCTTGCCGCATGAGCGACCGCAGGGCCACCGGATAGGTGTAGTCGCGAGCCACATTGCACTGGGACTGGGCGATGAGAGGTAAAGTGAACTCCACCGGATCTTCCACCGTAGCGATGCTAATGCTCGGGCCCGAGCGCTCGATGAGGTGGCAGAGGGAGGCATAGATCACTGTGGTCTTGCCTGAGCCGGTGGGGCCAGTCATGAGCACCAAACCGCTTGGTCGTGTCAGCAGCGCCTTGAGGGTCCCCAGAATGTCGGGCTCGAGACCGAGGGCCTCGAGGTTGAAGGCGCGGTTCGAGGGGTCAAAGATACGGATCACTGTCTTCTCGCCGCGGATGGTGGGGAAGGTCGAGATGCGCAAGACCACGTTGCCCGCCTCGGGGAAGGTATTGGCGCGGCCTTCTTGGGGGAGTTGGGTTTCATGGCCTATGAGGTTGGCCATGACCTTGAGGCGACCCGTGATCTTGGGCAGAAGGTCGCTGGGCAGATGAATGAGCTCATTGAGTACGCCGCTTATCCGGACTCGTACGGCAATACTCGATTCCCAAGGCTCGATGTGGATGTCGCTCGCCCCGGATTTCACAGCATCAATGATCACGCAATCCACCAGACGAACGACGTCAATCTCCTCGTCGGAGGGACAGGCTTGCAGGAAGCGGACTGTTTGGC
>JBDKKQ010000050.1:0-9455 GCA_039796015.1 Verrucomicrobiota bacterium | reverse complement strand
TGTAGCCGTCCAAAAGGCCAAACCGCAGCTCCAGTACCTTGCGCTCGCGTTCGGTCAGGGAGTCTAGCACGTCGGCCAGCTTCGCTTTCAGCAAGCTGTAGCTGGTCATGTCGGACGGGTTCTCGGCGGCCTTGTCTTCGATGAAATCACCGAAGTTGGTGTCGTCCGAGTCGCCCACGGGGCTTTGCAGCGAGATGGGCTGCTGGGCCATCTTGAGAACGGCCCGGACCCGCTCGACCGGCATTTGCATCTCGTCGGCGATCTCCTCTGGGGTAGGTTCGCGGCCGAAGTCTTGGATCAACTGCTTCTGCACGCGCATCAGCTTGTTGATCGTTTCGATCATGTGCACCGGGATGCGAATCGTGCGCGCCTGATCCGCGATGGATCGGGTGATGGCTTGGCGAATCCACCAAGTAGCGTAGGTCGAGAACTTGTAGCCCCGTCGGTACTCGAACTTCTCGACCGCCTTCATCAGGCCCATGTTGCCCTCTTGAATGAGATCGAGGAACGAGAGACCTCGGTTGGTGTACTTCTTGGCGATGGAGATCACCAAGCGGAGGTTGGCTTCGACCATCTCGGTCTTGGCCTGCAGTGCCTTCCGCTCGAAGTGCTTCAGCTGACTGAAGGCAGCGGTGTATTCGTCCAGCGACATGCGGACGAATTCCTCCAGTGCTTTGATCTTCCGCTCCTCGGCATTAATAATTGCCAGGGCCTGAGCTGAGCGCTTTTGGGGCTCGAGCTCCTTGATAGAACGGACGGACGTCTGGAACTTCTCGTGAATGTTCTCCGCCACCAGAGACATTTCCTCGATGACCTTCTGCTTGTAGTAGAACTTCGGGAATGATTTTTGGAGCTTGTCGTCGAGCTTCTTGAACTCGGCGATGATTTTCTCCCGCTTTACCTTGGACTCCTGATCCTGCAGTTCGCGCCAAAACTCGTCGACCTGTTGGTCGATGCCGCGGACATCTTTGGTAAGCTTGCGAAGCGTCTTTAAGTGCTCCTCGCGGATCTCGATCTTCTTGTCGACGATGACCCGGTCAAAACGTTCCTTGGGCGGTTCCGAGGTGAGTTTTTCGGCCAGTGCAATGTGCTCTTTGCCGGCGAAGCCAAAGGAATAGATGATTCGCTTGACCTCGTTCTCATTTTCCTCAATTCGCTTGGAGATCTCCACCTCTTGTTCGCGAGTCAGCAGCGGGACTTGGCCCATCTGCTTGAGGTACATGCGGACGGGGTCGTCCAAGATGTCGAGCCGCGACTTGTCTTCTTCTTCTTCTTGTTCGGCCGCCTTGGGACGGTCTACCTCGGCTTGATCGACGATCTCGATCTCGAGGTTACGGAGTTTGATGTAGATCTCATCCATCTCCTCCGGGGACATGGGCGTGTCGGCCAGAACGTCACCGATGTCGCTGTGAGTCAGGTAGCCTTGCTCTTGAGATTGGCGGACCAGTTCCTTGATCTTCTCGGTGATGTCCACACCGGAGGAGTTCTTGATGGTACCGATGTTCGGGCTAGGTCCATCACTGTCGCCAGCAGCCAACTGAGCGAGTTGACTCGCCGTGGGCCCGATGGGCATGGGCGTTTCTTTCGGTACGATGATGTCCGACTCGTTCTCCTCATTGTCGGCGGCTTTCTTGGGCCGACGATCTCCCTTTTCAGCCTTCGCAGCCGCGGCGGGCTTGGAGGGCTTTGCCGGTTTGGCAGTCACCAGTGAGGGGGAGGAGTTCGCCTTTTCAGCAGCAGCCTTAGGTGCGGCGACTTTAGCAGCAGCGGCCTTAGGAGCAGCAACCTTAGGTGCGGCAACTTTAGGCTCGGCAGCCTTAGGAGCAGCAGCCTTAGGAGGTGCGGCCTTAGGAGGTGCGGCAGCCTTAGGAGCAGCTGCCTTGGGAGCGGCAGCCTTAGGAGCAGCTGCTTTAGGAGCGGCAGCCTTAGGAGCGGCGGCCTTAGGAGCAGCGACCTTAGGAGGAGCGGCGGCCTTAGGAGCAGCAGCCTTTGGTGCGGCAACCTTCGGAGCGGTGGCGGGTACGGTCTGCTTAGTTATCACCCCGCTTTTGGCTGGGGCTTTGGACTGAGTAGACACGGCCGGCCGTTCCGACTTGGCCGGAGTCGGGGGCGACTTCTTGGAAGGGGCCTTGGCTGCGGGCTTCTTCTCTTTTGTCTTGGACATAGTAGCGAGGCTGCGCGATGCGCGAAGCCGATTAAGCCGTTCAAGGTGGGGACGGGGCTCCCTCAAGTCAAGCGATGGGTCACAACCAGAGTGCCACAATCGATAAGTCGGAAGGAACGGTGACCTTGGGATTGGGATCGGGACAGTCTACCAACTGAACCGGAGCACCGATGAGTTCGCAAGCCGCGGTGTCGTCCGTAACGCTCAGTTTGCGGGCCTGAACTTCGGCCAAGGCGTTTCGAAGGATGGGCAGGCGGAAGCACTGAGGGGTCTGAACAGCCCACAGGCGTGATCGGTCGAGGTGACGTGCCACCCGTTGCTGGGTATCGGCCTCCTTGAAGGTGTCCACGGCCCTTTGGGCAGCCACCGCGGCGCCCGTTTGTACAGCGGCCTGGAGGCACCGAGAAATGGTGTCGAAACTGGTGCAGGGCCGCGCACCGTCTTGGATTGCGACGATCTTTGTTGCCGCGGGGACCTTGCATAGGCCGTTCCAGACCGAGTCCTGTCGCTCGGCCCCGCCTGGAATCAGAGTGTAGGGACGTTGAACGGCCAACGTGCGGGCCAACTCTTCGAAATCCGATTCGAGTCCGGGGCGGATCACCAGGCAGAGGTGATGGATGTCGGGGTGCCGGTCGAAGCGTCGCCATGTGTGGGCTACGACGGGAAATCCGGCGACCTCTAGGAACAATTTGTCGATGCCCGGACCCATCCGGGTTCCTCTTCCGGCAGCCACGATGATGGCGGTGTTCATAGAAAAAAGGCGCGGCCTCGGGGCCGCGCCTCAGGGGGCTGATTCTCAGTCTAGGATCTACTTTTTGTCGGACTTGTTCGGTTCGACTTTCTTAACGTCCTTCGCGTCCACCTTCGAAGTGTCGCTCTTGGCGGAGTCGGGCGGGGCGGTGGCGGCGAGCGTCTTAGCCACCGACTCGCTCAGGTCGCTCTCGCCTCCGGTCAATGTGGTGTAGATAACCACCGGGGTTCCATTGGCCGATAGGGCTGAAACATCCAGAACCGTGGCATAGCCGCCGGCCTTGGACTTTTCTTCGAGCACTCCCCGCACATCCCGAAGGATCGACTCACGCACACGCCCTCGTTGTTCCATCAAGGCGCGCTGGCTGTTGCTCTGGAACTGCTTGATGTTGCTCTCCGTCTCCAGGATTTCTTTGCGCTTTTTGTCGAGATCTTTGCGGCGCTTATCGGCCTCCTCCTTGGAGAGGGCGGGGTCGTTGGCTGCCTCGATTTGTTTGCCGAATTCTTCGTTGGCCTTCTTGTAGTCGTCGTACATCGACTGGCCCATTTTTTCAAATTCAGCCAAGCGATCTTTGATCTGGGAGTCGGCTTGCTTGGTCCTCCAGAAATCATCAAACACCTTGGTCAAGTTGATCACCCCAACCTTGCCCTGGGCCAGAGCGGTGGTGCTGAGCAGGGAGGCAGTGAGGGCTGCGGCGATGGTGAGTGCAGTTCGATTCATGCGTTCTAGGATAAATCCGACGTGGGCAACCTTTCAAAAGTCTCGCGTCCAGCCAACGCCAAACTGGAACTTGCCACCGGTGCCGGTGTCGGGTCCACGAGTAATGGGGATGCCGTAATCGAGACGCAAGGGGCCGATCGGCAGGTTGAGCCGAATTCCGACACCCCAGTTGTCATTGTAGAGGCCAGTGTTGCCGCGGGTTAGGGGATTGCCAATGGCATCGGTCGCCGCGGATTCAGGAGCAAAGCTGTAGGCACCTGGATACACCATGCCGATGTCATAGAACATCGCGAAGCGCAGTCGCTCAATAATGGGTATGCTGTACTCGGTGGAACTGAACCAGTAAGTGCTGCCGCCGACTGGCTCGCCCGAGTAGTACTCGCGGGGTCCGATGGATCGGAACTTGTAGCCGCGCAGGTTGTAGAGGCCGCCCAGAAACCAGCGGTCGAACAAGGGGACGCGGGTTGAGTCACCGTAGTAGTCCACCACGCCCATGCGGCCTGTGAATTCTAGGATGTGCCCTTCGAAGATATCCTTGGCGACGCCGGCATCGTCGAGCAGTCGTTCCGGACTCCAGTATTGGGAAACCCGGGCCTCCAGCTTGTAGAAATCGCTGTCGCCGCCGAACGGACCACCGACCAGTTCACCCAACACCTCGGCCCGGTGTCCGCGCGTGGGCATTTGGAAGTTGTTCCGGGTATCGTGGGCCAGGGAGGTTCCGAATCGGGACACCAAGCGAGCGCCCTCTTCAGCCAAGATAGCGCTACCGAATTTCTGCTGTTGGAACCGGTAGCTGTCGGAGAAACGTATCTGGATGTTCTCGAGCGTGTAGCTGACGTTGCCGATGAAGTTTCTGGGCAACTGACGGGTGAGCCCGATGCGCGAACCGGTCTGGCGCTGGTTGTAGTTGTCGGAAAGGAAGTTCAGGTCGCGGTGGTACAGGTCGACGCTCAGGGAGAGCCGTTTGCCCAAGAACCAAGGCTCGACGAAGGTCGCGACATAATCCTGACGACGGGAACCCATCTGGGCGCGCAGTCGTGCCTTTTGACCCGCGCCCGTAAAGTAGGGCGGATTGGTGATATCGAAATTTCCCTGGCTGACTTCGACGAATCCGATGACCGAATCCACTGAACTGAAACCGGCACCCAGGGCGACGTTGCCGGTGTTCTTTTCCTCGACGGAGATGACTAGGTTTTTCCGGTTGGGGACATCGGTCGGTTCCGGTTTGGCCTCCACCTTGTTGAAGAACTGCATCTGCTCCAGGCGACTCTTGGACACCTTGGCCCGCACCATGTCGAAGGTCTCACCCGGCGTGATGGCCAATTCGCGACGGATAACCTTGTCTTTGGTCTTTGCGTTGCCCTGGATCTCGATCTTCTCGACGTAGAACTTGTCGCCTTCTTGGATGCTGTACTTCAGGTCGAGTGTTCCTTTCTCGACATTGGCGATCTGCTCGGGCTTGGCGCGGGATTCAATGTAGCCCCGTGCTCCGTAGAAATCCTCAATGGCCTCGGTGTCTTTATAGAGCCGCTTCGGTGAGAAGACCGCGCCCTCCTTGAGTTGAAGGCCTTTCTTGGTCTTTTCCCCATCTTTTGAGGTAAGATTTTGGACAATCTGCTGCTGACTGAACAGTTCGTTGCCTTCGAAAGTGACCGCCCCAACCTTGTATTGCGGTCCTTCCGAAATCGGGAGGTGCAGAATGAGATTGTTGGTCTTGGGATACTCGAATCGGGGCTCCTTGAGCTCCATGTCGATGTAGCCCTTGTCGGCATAGAACTCCCGGAGCTTGTCCTTGTCTTCCTCGAAGACATCGTCCTTGAAGCGACCGGAACCGGTGATCCAAGAGAAAATCCACCAACGGCGGGTCTTAATGACCTTGCGCAGCTTGCGCTGCTTGAACGAAGGAGCGTCTTCAAAGAGCACTTCCTTGATTTTGACCTTGGGAGATTCTTGCACCTCGAAGGTCACGATCCCGCGACCGAGGGACTCGGTGATGCTCGGCTTGTAGTCGACCGTGGTCCGCTGGAGGCCCGCCTTTTGGTACATCTTGAGGATGACCTGGGCGTCATTGAAGAGCTTGCGCTCGTCCATTGGCTCGCCGCTCTTCGAAGTGAGTTTTTTGCGAAGCTTTGAGGCCGAGTACTTCTTGTTGCCCGAGAACCGGATCTCAGTGATTAGGGGCCGACCCTGCACCACGTAGGTCAGGGTGTATTCTTTGGGAACCCGGGTGCCATTGGGGGCCAGCTCTGTGGCCGAGATATCTTCGGTGACCCGAATGTTGAAGAAGTAAGACGTCCCGTAGAGGTTCTTAATGTCGTCATCGACAGCGAACCGGCTGTAGGCCTCACCTTCCTTCACCCGGATGTTGGCTCGGATCAGTTCTTCGCTGACGGCGGCCGGGCCGACGTGCTTGATGATAATCTTTCGGACGACAGGCGTCTCCTCGGCGGCCGCCAACTGGAGGCAGGCCACGAGAACGGCACACAGCCGCAGGCTGCGGTTCTTGGTGAGTTTCATCAGCGAGTTAATCTTCGGCGTCAATCTTCGCCGCACTCTCGAATCGTGTGAAGCTCTTAAAGAAGGTCAATCGAACATCCCCAGTGGGACCATTTCGCTGCTTGGCAATGAGAAGATTGACCGGATGAGACTCCACCGGCTGCCGTGTGTCGGAGACATCCTCCTCTTCTTCGGCGGGTTTGTAGAGGAGCCCGACGACATCGGCGTCCTGCTCGATGGCACCCGATTCACGAAGATCCGACAGACGGGGTTTGCGGTTCTTGTCCTTCTCGAGTTCGCGGTTGAGCTGGGATAGGACGATGATTGGAATGTTCAATTCCTTGGCCAGAGCCTTCACACCGTTGGAGATATCGGAAATTTCCTGTTGGCGGTTGTCCTGAGCTTTCTTGGAGTCCGAATGCATCAACTGGAGGTAGTCGATGATGATGAGCTTGATCTTGTGCTGCTGCCACATGCGTCGGGCCCGAGCTCGGAGCTGCAGGATGGAAAGCCCGGGAGTGTCATCGATGTGGAGGGGGCTCTTAGCCATCTTGGCAGCCGCTCCGGTGAGTTTCTTGAAATCTTGCTCAGCCATGAATCCCTCTCGGATCGACCGGCCGTTGACCCGAGCCAGGGAGCAAAGCATACGCATGACCAGCGATTCGGAGGTCATTTCTAGGCTGAAGACTCCGACGGGCTGTCGTTCGTTGATAACGACATGCTCGGCGATGTTCATGACCATGGAGGTTTTGCCCATCGAGGGACGGGCCGCGATGACGATCATTTCTCCACCATTCATGCCGCTGGTCATCTTGTCGTAGTCGGCAAACCCCGTGGCCAGCCCAGTGAGCCCTCCGGCCCGCTGGTGGAACTCCTGGATCATGTCGATGGCCCCCCGCACCAAGTCCTTCATCGGCTTGATGGTGGTCGTTTCGCGATCCTCGCTGATGCGGAGGATGTCGCGTTCAACTTCGTCGAGCAGGGCGTTGACCTCACCTTGATGTTCGTAGACCCGAGCTACGACCGAGGTGCAGGCCGTGAGCATCCGACGGAGGACGAGTTTTTCGCGGATGATCTCGAGGTAGTAGGACAGGTTGGCCGCGCTGGGTACGGCATCCTGAAGACTGCTGAGGTAGGCGAGTCCACCGACGGATTCGAGTTGGTTGGCATCCTTCAGCTTCTGCTGGACCGTGATGAGGTCGATGGGATTCTTGCTGTCATACATTTCGGCCAGCGTCTGGTAGATCAACTGATGCCGCTGGTCGTAGAAGGTTTCCGCACCCGCCTTGAGTGTCTCGATACACGTGCCCATGGCTTCGTTGGGGGAAAGCAGGATGCAGCCAAGGACTCCCTGTTCGCCTTCCGTTGAGTGCGGGGGCAGGCGATCCAGCGAGGTGATGTCCAATTTGGGGCGGACCCGACGTGAACGTTTGAAATCGGGCCGGGGTTCTTCCGAGGCAGCTCCGCCGCGCTCGTCAGGAAGATCTTGCATGGGGTGGATTGAGAGTCCGGGAGGCTTCGGGCGGAAGGAAAGATTGTGCGCATCCGGCGGGGAATAACTTTTGCCGCTCGGTGCTTGCTTCTGAGGGTTGAGTTGCTCCTGCCTCCCGCGGCTAGTTTTAGCCGGAAAACGGGCGCACGAATCGCGTTCGGAAGAGGCTCTGGAGCCGGGCTTACAGCCCCTTGAGGAGTTGCTTGAGGCGCTGCCAAGCGGTTTCCCGGGCTTTCTTGTTCTCAGGGCTTCCCGCCGGGTCTTCACCCGCGCGCATGAAGCCATGGCCCGCGCCTTCGTAAATGACCGGCTCATAGGCCTTACCGACCTTTTTCATGAGCGTCTCTGACTTCGGCACAGTGGCATTAACTCGAGCATCGTTTCCGCCGTAAAAACCGTAGACAGGGGCTTGGATCTTGGCCAATTCCCGCTCGTCTTCGGAGCCGGAGCCATAGAACACAAAGCCGGCCTTCACTCCGGCGTGCTGGCTTACGAAGCGAAAGGTTTGGGTGCCACCCCAGCAGAAGCCTCCGACGGCCACCTTGCCATTGCAGGCAGGGAGTTTCTGGACGTAATCACAGGCCGCCTTCAGGTCGGCGGTCACCTGGTCTGGAGGCAGTGACCCGATTTTGGCACGGGCGCCATCGGGCCCGCCGAGCGATTCAGTGCCCCCTCCATTGGGGCCCGTTCCTGAAAGGAGATCCGGCGCGATGGCAATGTAGCCCGCCTCGGCCAATTGATCGGCCACGCCCCGGACCCAGTCGGTGAGCCCGAAGATTTCGTGGATGACCACCACGGCGGTGGCCTTCTCTTTGACTTCTGGATAGGCCACCCAGCAGCGCACCTCTCGGTTCCCGTGGCGAATGGTGACCCATTCCAGGTGACGGGGAGATTTTTCAAGGCGGGGCTTGGCCCAATCTTGGGCGAGAGCGATTCCGCTCAAGCAGCAGAGCACGGTCAGAGAACGGAGAAGACGGAGTGTCAACATGGGGTGATGCGGTGGGATTGTGGGTTGTGACAGGAGAGCGGGGCGACTAGCGGAGGTGTCGATCGGCGAACTTTAAATAGAATTCCCAATCTACCGCCGTCAATGCATGAGGGCCCGATCGAATATGGTAGCCGACCGACTCGCCTACGGAGCGATTCACAGCCGGGAGGTCCGGGCCGGGGAGTCCCTCCTTGCCCAGCAGTCGATACACTTCGCTGGCATGCCACCCGCCGAGGTACTCGCCCTTGGGATCGGCCCAGCGATCTTGTTCCGCACTGGCGATGTATAGGGGTCTGGGAGCGACGAGCGCTCCCAATTCATGCTGGTCTACCGGCAGGTCGGCGATGCGGTGGTTGTAGTCCTTGAAGCGCCCGTTGAACCAGTGCGGGAAACTGGTGTTAATGCGCAGGGTTGTCTCTCCGAAGAAGCGTCGGGCCAGTGCGGCCCCGCCTTCGCCGGATTCGTTGGCGATCACCATAGCGAAGCGAGAATCGCGAGCGCCTGCCCACAGAGCTGTCTTGCCGAGGCGTGAGTGCCCGAGCAGCGCCACCTTCTGGCCATCGATGGAGGGATCCAGACTTAATTGGTCGAGGGCCCGGGACAGTGCCCACGACCAAGCTGCAATAGATCCCCAGTCACCGGGTTCAAAGTGGTGGTCAGCGCCTTGAGGCGCCACCGCACCTCGGAGTCCCTGTTTCCAACCGCCGTCGAAATCGGCTTCGGCGTCGCCATAATAAGCCGTGGCCAGTCCGTAACCCCGTTCCAAGATCCGAGCGATGGGCCAGGCCTCCGCGTCGGTGCCTCGGCTTGCCTCATTTGCAACGTGGTTGGTGACACCGCTGCG
>JBDKKQ010000049.1:0-3522 GCA_039796015.1 Verrucomicrobiota bacterium | reverse complement strand
GGTCGAAGAGTCGAATTTTTACCAACTCGTGCTGGGCCAGCTCGCGATCGAGACCAGCGAGAAACGCCGGAGAAACACCCCCACGCCCAAGGCGGACGGAGGCTTCAAGGCGTTGGGCCTGACCCTTGAGCTTGCGGATGAGGGCATTGGAAAGCGGCTCGGCCGCGGGGGTCTCGGAAGACATGTTCAAAGCGTTTGGATTTTGGCCACCAACCCGGTGGTGGAACGGCCTGGCAGGAAGGGAATGAATACGATGCGGCCTCCACCTGATTCCACGGCCCGACGTTCATCCTGATCAACGGTTTCTAGGGTGTAATCTCCGCCCTTCACGTAAAGGTCCGGACGAGCATCAGCCAGGAAGCGGACGGCCCGCTTCTCCGGGAAAATCGCCACAGCGGAGACGCATTCTAGGGCCGCTAACACACGGGCGCGATCACCCTCGATATTGAGCGGACGGGTGGGACCCTTGAGTTCACGCACGCTAGAGTCGCCGTTCAGGCCCACGAGCAGTGCATCTCCCAGAGAGCGGGCCGCCTCCAGATAGGCGACATGGCCCGCATGGAGCAAATCAAAGCAACCATTGGTCACCACCAAGACCTTGCCCGAAGCCTTTACAGCTTCGCGCCAGGCGGGGAATGCCTCGGAGCTAATGAGTTTGTGGACCGTGTCCATGATCGGGAGATCCTCTCCCAGCCAACGCCTTCTGCCAATCCGGAACACCCTCTATCCTTGCAAACCCAATCGCGGCAACTGATCGCGATGGCTGCGGCTCAGGGTAACTTTGGCCCCAGATTGAAGTTCAATGCAGTACTCCCCGTGGAAAAGCGGCTCAAGCTGACGAACTCGAGCCACCTGCACTATGGCCGTGCGGCTCACCCGAACAAATCGCTCGGAGGGCAGTCGCTGGGAGATGGCGTTCATGGTCTCGCGCATCAAGAAGGTCTGGGAGCCCACATGCAGCTCCACGTAGTTGTCAGCACTACCAATCCAGTCGATGTCAGCCAGCGGCACAAAGACGATGCGACCATTGTGCTTCACTGGGAGACGATCGGGAAGTTTGACCTCTGGCGGACTGGTCTCCAACCGGGAGAGCGCCAGTCTCTTAGAGACCCGGTCCAGCGCCGTCTTAAACCGCTCCCTGGAAACCGGCTTGAGCAGATAATCCACGGCCTGAACCTCGAAGGCTTCCACGGCGAATTGCTCGTGCGCAGTCACGAAGACCACGGCCGGCGGGGCCGAATCTCCAAGGGCTTCCAGCACCTGGACCCCACTCAACCCCGGCATTTGAACATCCAGGAAGACGAGGTCCGGGCGTTCCCGCCGCAGCACCTCCACCGCCTCATTGCCCTGGGAGCATTCGGCCACCAAAACAATGTGCGGCTCGCGACTCAGCCAGTGGCGAAGCCGCTCCCGGGCCAGGGGTTCATCGTCTACAACGATGGCTCGAATCGGGGGCATGGGCTTACCGTGCCAAGGGAATTGGCGCTGTCGAGTCTGCGGGAAAGGCTTTTAAACGCCCAGCCACGGCGCAAATTCCGGGGCGGAAGCCATCGGCGGATCACCGACTCAGCGGCAATTCGACCACCGCCAGAACCCCACCACCCGGAGATGTTTCCAACCGAAACCCAGCTTGCGACCCATACAGTTGGTGCAATCGAGCCAGGGTGTTTGACGTTCCGACCCCCAAGGCGGGTTCACGATCTGCGGGCAGTCCTTTCCCGTTGTCCTGAACCTCCAGCCGCAGGCGACCCGGAACGGACTCCGAGGCACGAATAATAATCCGACCCGGAACTAAGAGCGGTTCAACCCCATGTTTAATAGCGTTCTCGACCAGCGGTTGAAGGATCAAATTAGGCACTTGAGCCTCTTGGACTTCGGGAGAGATTTCCCGCAATACGGACAGTCGATCGCCGAAGCGCATTTGCTCCAACGTCAAATAGCGGTCCAGAAAGGCCAACTCCTCCCCCAGCGTGACCAATTGCCGACCGGATCGGTCTAAGGCATGACGCAATAATTCGGCCAGTCTCACCAGCATAGCATCGGCCGCGTCGACATCTCGGAACATCAGCGTGCCGATGCCATTGAGAGCATTGAAGAGGAAGTGCGGATTCAACTGCATCTGGAGCGCCATCAACCGGGCCGAGTTCAGTCGACCCTCCAGATCCATCACCCGGCGTTCCCGATCTCGGAGACTCTCGGAATAAGCGACCACGTGAGCGACGGTCACCACGACCCAGTAGACCAGCATGTTGAAGAAGAAGGTCGCCACCAAGACGTAGCGGATGAGGTCATGGAGAGGTTTTTCGAAGCGGTGCCCTGGGAAGAGCCATTCTCCGACACCGGCACGCACGAGGATCCAAACCAGCGAAAACACCGCGCCGCCGACACCGTGGAGCGCCAACCGCATGCGCCAATGATCGCCACCCAAATTGAAGCGCCGCCCCAGCTTGAAGGCCGGTATCGCCAACAGCGCGAACACATACCAATCGGCCAGCGCGCCCTGGATGGCTACTGACAAGGAGACCCCCTCTCCGAACGTGGCCGCCTTGAGGTAGTGCTGCCCAGCGAAGGCCAGTCCCAAGAGAGTCCAACTCAGTCCATAAAGCAGCGGAAACCACCGCTGGCGGCTGAAAGAAGACGAAACCTCGGGATCCACGCCCGCAACAGTGCCGCGCCCGCTGCCTCAGGCAACGCCCATTCCTCCGTGCACGACCGGAAGCCCCCCTCCAAGACCACGTCTGCAGGGGAAGTCTAAAATAGAAAAAGCCCCTCTGGATCGCTCCAGAAGGGCTTTCAAAGTGGTGCGCACGGCAGGACTTGAACCTGCACACCTTACGGCTCTACCACCTCAAGGTAGCGCGTCTGCCAATTTCGCCACGTGCGCATTGTGTCGTTCGATTTCCAAACTCATTTCGAGACCCATTACGATTTCGAAATTAGCTTAGACTCCCTTCAGCTCATCCGCCAGAAGTCTCCTCCAGGCAGTGAACAGATGGTCGGGGCGGTGAGATTCGAACTCACGACCTCTTGTACCCGAAACAAGCGCGCTACCAGGCTACGCTACGCCCCGAACCAAACGAGGAGCGGAAAATGCGGAAATGCCGGCCGGGTTACAATGGATTTCTCCTGAAAAGTGAAATCGCCATTTTATTGCCGCCTCGAATCCATGCCTTGGGGAGCGGCAAAGACACCATTTTGAACCCCTTGGCCGCGGACAATTTCGAAAGCTCCCAACTACCGGCGGCCAATTTTGCAAGCACACCCACCTTCAACTTCTTGGCGCTTGGATTGACCCAGAAGGATCATCAGGTTACTCTAAACCCTTTAAATGAAACTGAACCTTTCCGCGGGTCGTGCCCTCCGGCGCGGCTTTACGCTCATCGAACTACTAGTGGTCATCGCGATCATCGCGATTCTCGCCGGGATGCTCTTGCCGGCTTTGGCCAAGTCCAAGTCTAAGGCCACCGGCATCCTCTGCATGAACAACCTCCAGCAACTCATGCTCGGATGGCGCCTGTACGC
>JBDKKQ010000048.1:0-7418 GCA_039796015.1 Verrucomicrobiota bacterium | reverse complement strand
CCACCACGAACCCATCTCGCCCATACACACCGTTAATAAAGGGCTCCTAAGTTAGTCGAGAGTGGCCCCTTTTGTGTAAATAGGTGGGACCGACCCCGGCTGGATTAGCGGGGAGGTGGGCCGCCGAAGCCGGGGGGTTGGGGGAAGACGGCCGAGAGTCCGTCGACGATTTGATCTTCGTTGACCGAGCCCTTGTGGGCCTTGTCCCACTGGGTCCACCAACGCTCGGCCATGGTGGTCCATTCGCGGGCAGTGATCTTGCCGTCGTCATCGGTATCGGCCGATTCCGTCACAGGCTGAGCGATAAACATACCCGGACCAAAACCTCCCGGACCACCAGGGCCACGATCAGTGCCACCACCCGGACGCCCTGAGCCACCACGGCCTCCTGGGCCTCCGAAACCTCCACGACCACCGGGGCCGCCGGGCATACCGAGTTCCATTCCGGGTGAGGTTCCCGCCAACTGGGCCGCGACCGACTGGTGGCGCAGCAACACAAAACCCTTGATGGGCTTGGGCGGATCGCCAAAGGGATTCATACCAGGACCTCCACGGCCAGGACCTCCGGGACCTCCAGGACCTCCGGGGCGACCATTCTCTCCTGGCCTTCCGTTACCTCTCGGGCCACCGGGGCCGCCTCCGCCGAAGGGGTTGCCGGCCACGGCCTTGCCCGAAACCACCTGGTTGAAGCGCTCCAGTTTTTCCGGCGATTCCTCCGCCACGCTCGGGCGCAGCAGCGCACCCAATTCATCCACCTGACGCGTCAGACGCTCCGGTTGGAAGATCGTACCCTGGAACTCCTTCATGCGGGCCAGGTAGGCATCTTTGAAAGCCGGCACCGCGAAAACCCGCTCGAAAAAGCGGTTCTGGCCGGACCAGGGCTTCTGGACACTGAGTTGTTCGCGCTGGTCCTGGCTGCCCTGCATGGGGAAGTTGCCAAAGGAATGGTCTAGGTCCCACGGCACGAACTGGAACCGATCGGTCTTCGGATGCAGGTACATCACGTAATTTTGACCGAGGGTAAGAATGGAATCGAGGGTGCTGAGCCACACAGTCACCGCCATGAAACGACCGAAGGCCTCGACATCGAGGAACTCTGGGGCTCGACGAGCGAAGTCCGTATCGCTGGCCTGGGTGACGAGTCGGGCGAAGTCGATGACCCGTTGCTTTTGTTTTGCCGTCAACTCGGACTTGGCGTCGTAGATTTGCTGATAGGCCTTCCAATCGTCCCCCAGGTGTTGAAACAAGGTCGGTGTCACCGGCTTGAAAATGGCACCTTTCTTGGTGCCGAAATGCCCGTCCGCCCAGCGGTTGTCAGGATTTTCGACGATGGAATACAGACCAAGATAGTCGTTGGTGTGAGCTCCCGATGCCGTAACCCGGACCCTCGCGTAAGTCGTGCGCGGGGCTGGAACTCCAGCATCGCGATACAGGGCGTACGACAACGGTTCATTCATCCACGAGGCGTCGGTGACGTTGTTGTGGAGGTTGATCTTGGCCACGCCGGCAAACTGCTGGTTGGGGATGAATTGGTTGAGATCGAGCTTGAGTGATTTTTTGTCGCTCATGCGGGAATTCATGTAAGTGCCGTTGCCCTTGTAACGCACGGCGACATTGGTCAGTCGAGTGCCAGCGATCTCTAAATCAGCGTGGACGTACTCGAAAACGAGACCCGCAGCACCACTGAGACCATTACGTCCGCCTTCTTTGGCTAAGAGCTTTGGACCAAAACCACCGCCGCCACCGCCCGGGCGACCGCCGGGGCCAGGACCGCCAGAGCCGCCGGCATTCATCGACAGAGCCTGATTAAAGCCCTCGCGGAGGGCATCGGTATTCAGATAACCCTTCTTCTCCTTGTCCCATTCTGAAGACCAGCGACTAAAGGCTCCCAAGAACTCTTCCCGAGTCACGGAGGCGTCTTGGTTGGCGTCTAGGGCCTTCAACCACACCGGCGCCATAAAACGGTTTGGGTTGAAGCCGCCTCGACCCCCAAAGGGCCCTTCACCGCCGCCCTTGGGTTCGAGCGCTTGCCACTGCCCAGCTGGAAATTCGAGGCGGACATCCCAGACCTTTTGCAGTGAAAACAACTCTTGTGAAGAAGTGGCGTTCCCAGCCAAGGCAGAAACACCCGCTGAAATCAGACCGGCGAACAGGAGGGAGGCTCGGCTCTTCATCTATGAACGAATAGACCTCTGTGTGACATTCTGGTTACGCGCCCCAAATTTTTCAGCGGACCCGGGCTGAAGCGAGAATTGGAGGCGATCACCCAAACCCCTCGCGCGCAGCGCGAAAGCGACCCCTCCCTCGAGCCTCCCTGCGAGCGCAGGACCGGTCCCGCGCTGGCTCGCCCGGGAAGCATCAGCGGCCCTAAAATCCACCGGGATTGCGCACGGACCCGTCCGTGGGTCAGCCTACGAAACCACCGCACCATGCCCACCTTCCTTCCTTCTCGCCGTTCTCTCTGGGTGCTGTTTCTGGGGCTTCTCCTGAGCTCGCGGTGCGTCGCCCAAAAAGAGTCCGATTTCGACGTGGCTGCAGAAGCCCTCCGTCAGGTGGCTCGACACTCCGGGGTCTTCCACGCACCGCCCGTGCTCATGCCCACCCGCAAACTGCCGGACGGTCCGCTGTTGGGGAACGGCGACCTGGGCGTGGCCATCGGCACCGTCACCGAACGACGGCGCTACCACGGATTGGGGGAGGACGGAGGCGCCAAGGTGACCACCCGCTCCACGACGGCGACCAATAGCCCGGAACGCCACCGCTTCTGGATCGCTAAGAACGACTTCTGGAAGACCAAGTCGATCTACCCCAACGGCCATCCCTGTCCCATCGCGGCCATCGACCTCAACATTCCTGCATTGTTCAACGGGACCTACCACGCCGAACAACGACTAGAGACCGCCGAGGTCCTCCACACCTTACGCACCACTCAACGGGTCGAAGATCCACCGCCCTTCACCCGGGCTGGAGCCACCCTCCGGATGCGCTCGTGGGTCGCGGCGACCGAAAACCTGCTGGTCATCGAGTTGTCCGTCGATGGACAAGCGTCCGATACCAATCCCTTCGGTCCTACCGACCTGATCGGCATCGACGCCACGCTCGCCCCCATCTCCGGCAATGAGGCGGAGACCGCTTCAGGAAATTTGCCAGATGGCTACTGGTCGGTCCGGAAGTTCGTCTCCACCGAACGCTCCATCGCGCTCGAGCAAAAACCTCTGCGCAAATCCAGCGAGGCGGCGGTTGCCATGCGGTTGTTCCATCACCGCAAACCGGGACTTCCGTGGAGCCGGGGCGATGGCTGGTCGGCCGATCGGTTCGTGCTCTCACCGGCGCAACCCATCGTACTGGTCGCCGCCGTGGTCACTGATGAGGAATCAGCCCATCCGCTCGAAGAGGCCAAGCAGCGGGTCGCCGCCCTCACCCCGGAACGCCTCGAGACCCTCCGCTCGGAACATCGTCAGTGGTGGCGGAATTTCTGGTCGCAGTCGTTTGTGGAAATCGGCGACCCACTGCTCGAGCGGTACTACTACGGTTCGCTTTACCTGATGGCTGCTTGCAGTCGAAATCCAAAATTTCCGCCTTCGCTCTTCGGCAACTGGACGACCACCGACGGTCCCTCGTGGCAGGCCGATTATCATCTGAACTACAACCATCAGGCTCCGTGGTGGGGCGTGTTCGCGTCCAACCATCCGGAATTGGCCGAGCCCTACGATGCCCCCATTCTCGACTACCTGCCGACGGCGCGGACCAACGCCCAAGAACTCCTGAAAGTGCGGGGAGTTTACTACGATGTCGGTGTGGGACCCCGAGGCCTGGAGACCTCCTTCATGCCCGATGGTCATGGCATTCCTGGTGAAGGCCGCCGGATGTTTCTCGGCCAAAAGAGCAATGCCGCCTTCGCCGCGGTGAACATGTTCCTGCGCTTTTATCACACCTACGACCGGGACTATGCGCAGAAAGTTTATCCCTTCCTGCGCGAAACAGCCCTGTTCTGGGAAGACTACCTGCACCTAGACAAAGGCCGTTACGTGATCCGCAACGATGCCTCCGGCGAGGTCGGCGACGGCGGCAGTGACCGCAATAACTGCCTGTCCCTAGGACTCGTGCGAATGCTCTTCCAAGGGATGCTGGACGTGAGCACGGAGTTGGAAACTGATGCCGACCGACGCGACCGATGGCGGGATATTCTCGGGCGGCTCAGCGACTTCCCTACGGTGGAGGTCGATGGCATCCGACGCATCCGGGGAGCCGAGGCCGGGCCTGCCGCGAGTCGGATCGGGCCGTCGCGCAACAACACCCGCCTCGAATGGATGGGCATGGTCTGGCCCACGGGGGTCCTGGGCCTGGGTTCCGATCCTGCAATGCTGCGTTTGTTGCAAGACGACGCCCGGGGCTGGGCTGAGAGCGAATGGATCGGACACTTCAACGGATTTAGCATCACCTTTCCGGGAGCCGCTCGAGTGGGGTATGATCCAGAGGATCTGCTGCGCAAACTGCGCCGCCAAGTCACCGAGTTCGGGCTTCCCAACCTCATGATCTTTGGCGGAGGCGGTGGCATCGAGAACTGCTCGGGCGTGCCCGCCACGATCAATGAAATGCTTCTCCAATCGCACGATGG
Organism: Verrucomicrobiota bacterium; assembly: GCA_039796015.1. Lineage (GTDB taxonomy): Bacteria > Verrucomicrobiota > Verrucomicrobiia > Limisphaerales > UBA9464 > SXXZ01. Next base: position 2,800 of record JBDKKQ010000048.1, on the reverse strand, counting down.
AGTCTTGAGGCTATTCCCGGTTTGGCCGCGAGATCGGGCCGCACGGTTTGGAAACTTGCGGGCCCGAGGCGCGTTTCTGGTGAGCAGCCAATTCAGAGAAGGACGAGTTCAGTCGGTCCAAATCCGCAGCGAGCGGGGGCGCGAATGCGTCATCCAAAACCCCTGGCCCGGTCAGCCCTGGGGAGTGCTGCGGAAGGGACACTCCTTGGAAGCGCTCCCTGCAAACCGGGCCAGCCTCGCAACCCGACCCGGAGAAATCTTCGAGCTAAAACCTCTCCACCCCTAAACCACCGACTCCGTGGGCCGACCGACGATTGCCCGCCTCTGCCTCCGGCTCGGCCTAAACAGTGCCGACCTACTCTGCACGGCCACTCGCTGAACGCAGCCTCTCACGACCTCAGGACCTCAGACACGAGCGATAAAATCGACGACGCACCGCTCTGCCGCAGTTCGTTTAAAAAAGCGACATACCGGGCTCTTGATCTCCAATCCAGGGAGCAACCTCGCCGGTGTCTTGAGGTCATGACACCGGATCCTGTTTTGGCTAAAGCAAGTGCCGCAGGGGTTTTACCTCAAAGAGAATTGGAAAAATCTCTATACTCTGGCAGGTTATGGTTACTTCGTCGGTCTGGTGGTAAACTCAACTGACCGGAGGGAAACACCGAAAACAGTCTGTGACTCATGTCCGCTAACGTCATCATCCGAGCCTTTAAACATGTCCGAACATCCATGGCACAATGGGTGGATTCCGACTTCATCCCCGGCGGTGCTCTGGCCTTAAAGGAAAAACCAGAACAGGTCGAATGGGTTCGCACTCTTCCGTTTCTCATCCTGCACCTAGGCTGCCTGGGTGTAATCTGGACCGGTTGGAGTTGGACGGCCGTGCTCACGGCAATCTCCCTCTACTTCATTCGGATGTTCTCCGTCACCGGTTTCTTCCACCGGTATTTCTCGCACCGCACCTTCAGCACCTCCCGCTTCATGCAGTTTATTTTTGCGGTGCTGTGCGGCACCTGCGTCCAACGCGGGGCGTTGTGGTGGGCCGCGTCGCACCGCCACCATCACCAGCACTCCGATGACCCCGATGACAAGCACTCGGTGCGGCAAAAGGGTTTCCTCTGGGCCCACATTGGCTGGATCACCTGCTCCAAGAATTTCCCGACCGATTACAGTCGCATCAAAGATTTGTCCAAGTTCCCAGAGCTGGTGTTTCTAAATCGCTACGACTTGCTGGTCCCTGTGCTCTTCGCACTTTCCCTGACGGGCATCGGCTCACTGCTCCATCACTTCGCGCCCTCACTGGGAGTGACCGCCGGCCAATTGTTGGTGTGGGGCTTCTTCATTAGCACCACGGTCCTCTTCCACGGCACGGCCTGCATCAATTCGCTGGCGCATGTGTTTGGATCCCGTCGCTACAACACAGACGACGACAGCAAGAACAGCCTCATCCTCGCGCTCATCACCCTCGGTGAAGGCTGGCACAACAACCACCACCAGCACATGACCTGTGTGCGACAGGGTTTCTTCTGGTGGGAGGTGGATATCACTTACTACACGCTGAAAATGCTGTCGTGGACCGGCCTGATCTGGGATCTACGACCGGTTCCGAAGGCAGCTTACTCGGTGTTGGAACTTAAAAATCAAACCTGAACGCCAGCGCTGGCCGAGGTAGAGGGTTCTAACCAAGGTGTAAGCTTCTAGGCGTTAGTCATTAGGAGGCACTCACTCAGATCTCTATCCGGCCTCAAATCCAAACATCGAATCCCAGTATTGAAAAAGCCGACCTTCGCGCCTTTGGCGAGGTCGGCTTTATTCGTTTTATAACAGGGAAATGAGCGGGACTCCCTAGAATGCTGGCTACCCAAAGCCGAGCTACTTTCGGAGCAGAGGGGCACTGGCTCGACGCATCTCGCGTTCGTCCTCGCGCTTGCGGATATCCTGACGCTTATCGTACTCGACCTTGCCCTTGCAAATTGCCAGCAACAGCTTCACTCGATCGCCCTTCCAGTAGAGAGACAAAGGCACTAGCGAGTTGCCTTTCACATTGGCCAACTCCGCCAACTTCCGGATCTCAGGCTTATTGAGCAAGAGCTTGCGGGGTGCCTTCGGAGCATGGACCTCATGGGTCGCAAAGACGTACTCCTCGATGTGAGCGTTGTGCAACCACACTTGGCCGCGCTCCACCTTCGCGAAGGCGTCGGCGATCTGAACCTTGCCAGCCCGCACCGACTTCACCTCAGAGCCTCGCAGAACCAACCCAGCCTCGTAGGTATCGAGGATGTGGTAATCTCGCCGGGCTTTAGAGTTGGTAACGATTTCGGACATAAGAGCAAAACGCCGGAGAAAGGTTTCTCCGGCGCGACGACCTTGGGCTCAGGAAAAATCGGTTCCGATCAAATCGGCTCCGAAGCAGCAACTTCTCTTAGGCTGCGACCGTCTTGCGGCGGCGCTTAGGAGCCGGCTTTCCGACCGCGACTTCAGCGGCCTCGGAGGACTCTTCCATCGTGGATTCGAAGGTGATCTTGCCTTCAATGATCTCGAGCAGCGCGATATCCGCGATACCGGCACCCACCGGGGGTTCCACGAGAGGACGGCACATACCGCCGCCGCCCGAGGTGAGCTGGCGAACCCGGCGAGACATGAGATTCACCAGGGTGCTGGGATTCCCGACGATTTCGAGGGCTTTCTTGGTCAGTTCGGAGTTCATCGCGTCAACAATTGAACCCATAGGATAGGGCAGGAATCGGCCTCGGCAACAGCTTTATCCGGAGGGTCCGACGATGAAATGATGAAGAGAACC
>JBDKKQ010000047.1:0-4980 GCA_039796015.1 Verrucomicrobiota bacterium | reverse complement strand
TTGAAGTTCTCGCAGGTGAAGACGACCTGATGCCATTCCTCCCGACGGAACGGCGGTTGGGTCAGAACAAGGAGTGGCTTCTCCGACAACGGCATTTTGGCCCAGTCCTTACCCTCGGGATTCCAAACGTTTTTGTCGGCATAAGTTCCTAGGCGCAAATGCTTGGGAGTATTGTCGGGAGTGAACTCCACAAAGAGTGAGGCGTCATCCCAGGCCTTAGAAGTGATCTGGATTACGTCCGAATACTCCTTGGGTATGTCGATCTCCGGAGTGGTCCTTAGCCAAAAACTGACCGTCGCGGACCACGCCGTGGGCTTCCAGGGAAAGTTGCCCGGCACCCGGAACCCCACCACCTCGGAAACCTTCGTTTCAAAGCGCAGCGCACCCCCATGGCGGCCTGCGCGCGGATCAATCCAAAGGGCACCATTCGTCGGCAACCCCGCCGTCGTCTTGCGTGGAGCATCCCATTTCGGCCCTGTCTGGAAGCGCCGATCGCCCGCTCCCACCACCGCGTCGGGTGACTGGTCAAACGGAGCGTGGAACACCAACGACGACGCCAATCGCGACGGAGCCTTACCGAGCGTGCAACCGGCCAACAGAGCCATTGAAGCCATCAGACAAAGGATGCGCATGCCCAGACCATGCCCATATCCCGTGAGACTGGAAACCCCCTTCCTTGCACGAAGGATCCCGTGCACGCACGAGTTGCGTCGGGCCCTGTTTGCTGTTTCTTAAGACCGTGGATTTGTTCAATCGCCCCGACGGGCTGCAGGCCATTCGAGACAAAGTCATCGCCGGCGAGCGACTGACACCCGAGGACGGGTTGCGCTTGTTCCAAACAAAGGACCTCAACGCACTGGCTTCAATGGCCGACTTCGCCAACCAGCGTCGCAACGGGCGCAAGGCCTCGTACATTCTCAACCGGTATATCAACTATTCGAATTACTGCATTTTAAGCTGCCAGTTCTGCGCCTTCAGCCGCAAGAAGCGCGACAACGATGGGTTTCAACTCACCGAAGAACAAATGGTGTCCAAGGCCCGTGAGGCGCTGGCCGTGGGCATTACCGAACTTCATATCGTCGGCGGGCTGCACCCATCGCTGCCCTTCTCCTACTACACTGGGTTCTTGAGGGCCTTGAAGGCGGTGGATCCGCGCCTGCAACTCAAGTGCTTCACCGCCGTGGAAATTCTGCACCTGGCTTGGCTGGCCAAGAAGAGTGTTCGGGACACCCTTCAAGAACTGAAGGAAGCAGGTCTCGAATCCCTCACCGGCGGTGGCGCTGAAATCTTCCGCAAAGAAGTCCGCAGCCGCATCGCCACCGGCAAGGAAAGCGGTGAAGAGTACCTGGATGTTCATGGCACTTGGCACGGGCTGGGGGGGCGCAGCACCTGCACCATGCTCTACGGCCATGTTGAGTCGCTCGAAGACCGCATCGATCACCTAGACCAACTGCGACGCCAGCAAGACCTCAGCCACGGATTCACAGGCTTCATTCCCCTGCCCTATCAGCCCGACAACAACCGCATGCCCGTCCAGCACGCACCCAGCGGGTATGATCAGTTGCGAACCATCGCCGTCTCCCGCCTCTACCTCGACAATATCGACCACATCACGGCCTACTGGGTGGGCATGGGGTTAAAAATGGCCCAGGTCGCCCTGAGCCATGGAGCCGATGACTTGCACGGGACGATCCTCGAGGAGCACATCTTCCACATGGCCGGTGCAAAATCTCCGCAAGGGACGCCCGAAGCGGACCTGATCCGCGCCATTCGCGAGGCGGGCCGGGAACCCGTCCAACGCAACACCTTCTACGAACCCATTCGAGTGTGGCCGACAGAGCCTCGGCCCGCGGCTGAAGTTGCGACGGGCGGACTTGCGCTCGCCTGATCGGCGCCCTTGGGAGAGCATCCGGCCATGCCGGTCACGCTGTCAGAGCTTCAGGCGCGGGAACTCCAATTCCTGGCCCCTTACGCACAGAAAAGTGCGGAGAGCCGGGGTCGCGTCCACACCGAGAACCCGCCCACTTGGCGCACCGAATTCCAGCGCGATCGGGATCGGGTGGTCCACAGCCGGGCCTTCCGTCGTTTGGAAGGCAAGACCCAGGTGTTCTTGAACGGATCGGGCGATCACCTACGCACCCGACTGACCCACACCATGGAAGTGGCGGCCATCAGTCGCAACATCGCCCGAGCCCTGCGCCTCAACGAAGACTTGGCCGAGACCATCGCCCTGGCCCACGACCTCGGTCACTCCCCCATCGGTCATAAAGGCGAATCCATGCTCGATCGCCTCATGAAGGACCACGGCGGATTTGAGCACAATCGTCAGAGCCTCCGAGTCGTCGAGGAACTGGAGCGCAAGTACCCCCTATTTCCGGGGCTGAACCTGAGTTGGGAAGTCCGCGAAGGCCTCGCCAAGCACGGTGTGGCCTTCGAATCCGTCGAGGGCACCCGACGCCGCCAACATCATCAAACTTCTTTGGAGGCGCAGCTGGCCAACCTCGCCGATGAGGTTGCCTACTACAGCCACGATCTGGATGACGGCCTCGACTGCGGTTTGCTCGATGAGAAAAAGCTGCTCAAGGAAGTTCGGGTATGGGCCAAGGCCGCTCGGGCCGTGAAACGCAATTTTGGCGAGCTGCCCGCCGAAAGCCGACGCTACTACACCATTCGTCAAATCATCGACCAACAGGTGATCGATGTCGTCAACACCACTGAGGCTCACATCCTCGAGGCGGGAGTCCGATCGGCCGACGACGTGCGCACCCATCGCAAGGCGCTAGTCCACTACAGTCCCGAGCGCCGCCTGGAGAACCTCGAACTGCGCAAATACCTTTACCGAAATCTCTACTACCACCCGGTCGTCGCCGAACCCAACAACCGGGCTATCCGGATGCTCAGCGAGGTCTTCCAATCTTACATCGCACACCCCAAGGAGCTAGGACTGGCGGCCCGCAAGCGCATCGCGGTCGATGGATTGCATCGAGCCGTCTGCGACTGCGTGGCCAGCATGACCGACCGCTACCTGATTCAAGAACACCACCGACTCTTCGGGCTAAAACTCGGATGACCGCAGGGAAGGACTCCCCCCGCAGCCCCTTGTAGGCACGGTGCCCTCACCGGGCGGGCCGCAAAAACCGGACGCCGGGTCGGGGGACCCGGCCTACACGGGACCTCGTCGGTCAGGCGGTGCCTCATAGGGGTAGCTCGGAGATCGGTCCCTACCTCGGAGGCTTATCGGGCTACTTACGGGCTACTTTCCACAAACTCCACCTGACTCGAACACCTCCGAGGTGGGGCGATTTCTCCGAAAGCGCCAACGTCAGCAGACACGGACCGCTCGGAGATCCATCCTTACCTAGGGAGCGTGTTCGATGCTGAAGTTCTGACCGTTGCTCAGGGAAGAGTTCGGATGGAATCTTCGGACGCTCCTTATCCGAAAGAGGACACAATCGTATTATTTTTAATAAACACTTAATTGAGACACTGCACTCGCTCAATGCCCGCGGGACAACGTCTCGCGCAGGGTGGTCTTGAGGATCTTACCAGTGGCGTTGCGGGGCAGAACAGGCAACACGATGGCACGTCGCGGCACCTTGTAGTCGGCGAGGGTTTCTTTAAGAAATGCGATCAGGGCGTGCTCGTCGAAAATGTGACCCTCGTCCATTGCCACGAAAGCCACGGCCCGTTCGCCCCGCCGCTCGCACGGTTCACCGACCACGGCCGCCTCACGAATGCCCGGAAAACGGTAAATCACTTCTTCGATCTCCCGCGGGTACACGTTCATGCCATTGGGCTTGATCATGTCCTTTTTGCGATCGGTGATGACGTACCAACCGTCGGGGCGGCGGTGCCCGATGTCGCCGGTCAATAACCAGCCATTAAGGATCGTCTCGGCCGTCTTTTCCGGAGCATTCCAGTAGCCGAGCATCACATTGCCGCCGCGAACGCAAATCTCCCCGTCCACACCGTCTCCCAATTCGTTTCCTGCGTCATCGTGCACCGACACCTCCACGCCTGGGAGGGGCACACCAATGGTGCCCGGCTTGGGGTCCCGAGGCGGATTGACGGTCACCACCGGGCTGGCCTCGCTGAGTCCGTACCCCTCAATCAACGGCACCCGCGGATGGCGCGCATTGAAGCCATTGAGGATTTCCAGTGGCAACGGACCCGCACCGCTGACGCACAAGCGCAGCGACGTGAACTCGATTCCCGCCGGAATTTGCGACAAAGCACGGAACAGCGCCGCCATCGCCGGCAACAACGTCCCCTGATTTTGCAAGATCTCCGCAATCATGTGCTTGGGCGAATGGAGTCCCTTCACCGCAACCACCGAGGCCCCACTGAGCAGGGGTAGCAAAACTCCCACAGTCAGCATGAAGCTGTGGAACATCGGCAGAAGCACCACCAGACGATCCTCCTCGGCGAGTTCCAAGAAGACCCGGCAGGAGACGACGTTCGCCAGCAAGTTGCGGTGGGAAAGCATCGCTCCCTTCGGGTGGCCCGTGGTCCCGCTGGTATAAATGAGCACCGCCAAATCATCTCCGCCGCGGACCGGATCTGAAATTTCTGCAGCTTCAGTGGGCAGTGTCTCCGCATCCAAGATTTGGATCGACGGATGCAAGGCCTCCAACTCGAGCAAGCCCGCATGACTCGACTCGGCGATCACCCACTCGATGCCCGCGTCTTGGAGCATGTAGGCCACTTCTGCCGGCTTGAGGAAGTTGTTGATCGGCACCACCACCGCGTCCGCGGCCAAGACCCCGAACAAAGCTCCGACAAACTCTGGACAATTTTTTAGCCAGATGGCCACCCGATCTCCAGGGCGGATCCCCTTCCCCTTGAGGAGACTCGCCGTCCCTAGGATCTGGTCCCGATAATGGCCGTAGGTGTACCGGGAATCGCCCCAGTACAAGGCCGTTTTGTCAGGACGTGACCGGGCGACGGCGAGGAATGCAGAAGCGAGGTGGTTCATGGCAG
>JBDKKQ010000046.1:0-2804 GCA_039796015.1 Verrucomicrobiota bacterium | reverse complement strand
GGCCGGCGTGCGGGGGCGTCCGGGAGATTTCTGGAACTACGACCTGAGTGTCTTTCGCATCGATTACGACGACCGCTTCGGTGCCGTGACCACGGCTGGGATCACGCGCTATGAAAATGTCGGTCGCTCGGTGAATCAGGGCGTGGATGCCGCCACCGAACTGGACCTCGTGGGATTGTCTGACCAACTGCGTGGCACCGAGGTGGGGCAAACCTGGGGTGCCTTGAGCGTTTATGGAAACGTGTCGTGGTTGGATGCGGAATATGTCTCCGGCCCGCTCCAGGGACTCACCCCGCAATATGCTCCGGACTACATCCTGCGCACCGGCCTCATTTACCGCATGGGTCGTCGGGTGAAGGTGGCGTGGCTGGGCACCTTCGTGGACAACCACTTCGCTAACGACAACAATACGGCCGACTTCCGCATCCCGGGCTACACCGTGTGGGACCTCACCGCCGAGTGGGAATTCTGGCCCGATCGGGCCCGCCTGTTCGGAGGACTCAACAACGCCTTCGATCGCCACTACTGGTCGCGTGTCCGGCCCAACGGCATCGATTCGGCTGTGGGTCGCAACGTGTACGCCGGCCTCTCCCTGCAGTTCTGAATCCCCGGTAGGGATGGTGTCCCACCGTCCGACCTCGGTAGGGATGGTGTCTCACCGTCCGCACCCCGAGCTCAACGGGCGAGGAATGCCTCGGGTGTCCAGGCCACGGGGGCGCCAGAACTGAGCAACCGTTGATCGAGGGTGAGAAGCGGGACTTGCAGTTTCCTAGCTACCACGAGGTACTCCGCATCGTAAGCGCTGACACCGGAACGGGCGCATTCCTCCAGCACCTCGTCGGATGAAACAGGGAATTCCAGCGAGCCGATGACGGTTTCCGCCTCGGTCATTTTCAGCAGAGCCTCGGCCAGCGGAAGGTGGTTCACCCGCATTTGGGTGGCCAAGACGTTCCGCAATTCCGATCGCCACAACAGCGGTGCGGCCCACATCGGATCCCGCAGGAATACAGATTCCGCCGTCCGGGTCCGTGGACCTGCCAACAGCAAGTATGCGATGAGGTTGCAATCAGCGACGATCATCGACGCCCACCTTGCTTGGCGGCATCGAGGAAAGAGTCTGTTAGTGGTGCAACACCCGCTTGGGTGAGGCGCGTGCGCGAAGCTCGGATCTGATCGAGAAGCTCGGACGCATTCCGCTCGGTGGGCGCGATTATCTGCTCCAGGCAAGCGATGACCTCACCGTTCAAGGATCTGCGATTGCGCAGGGCACGATGCTTGAGCCCCTCGTGCAACGTCGCCGGGATGCCTTTCAACGTGAGTGTCGCCATGCGGAAACCATAATGAATGCAAAATGGTTTTCAAGCGGCTGGAGGTATCCAATGAACCTCAACAGGGCGGTGGTTAGGCGGTCGACAAAGCCGCCAATTGGCCGCAGCCGGCGGCGATGTCGATGCCTCGCCGCTGGCGCACCGTGCTGGGTAGTCCGTAGGTGAGCAGGATATCCTGGAAGGCCCGCGCGGCAGCCCCGCCCGTGGGTTGACCCGCGTAGCCCTCGGTGGGGTTGAGCGGGATGAGGTTCACTTGCGACGGGATGTTCTGAAGCAATTGCCCGAGGGCATGGGCGTGATCGGGGCCGTCGTTGCGGCCTTCGATGAGCGTCCACTCGAAGAAGATCCGGCAACCCAGCGTGGTGGTGTGCTCGCGACAGGCGTCGATGAGTTCGTCGAGCGGCCACTTGCGGGCCACCGGGATGAGGGCCGCGCGCTCGGCTTGAGTGGCCCCGTGCAGCGAGACGGCCAGACGCACGGGTTGGCGCTCGGCGGTCAATCGACGGATTCCCGGCACCACACCCACGGTGGATACGGTGATCTTGTCGGCACCCAGCGACAGCCCGGCCGAGTCTCGCAAGATGGCGATGGCCTGCATCACGGCGTCGTAGTTGTGCAGTGGTTCGCCCATGCCCATGAACACGACGTTGCGCAGCCGCTCGTGCCGGTGGAACACCGAGGCGTGACTCGGGTTGGCTAGGGCTGGGGCAGGCGTATCGAGTGGGTTAGTTTGGTTGGATGGGTCGCGTCGGGGAGCTGTTTCGCGCAACACCTGGTCTACGTGCAGCACCTGGCCAATGATCTCCCCGGCTGTGAGGTGTCGCGTGTAGCCGCGCTGCCCGGTGGCGCAGAACACGCAGCCCATGGCGCAGCCGACTTGCGAGCTCACGCAGGCGGTGGTCCGGCCGCTGTAGCGCATGAGCACCGTCTCGATGACTTCACCATCGGGCAGCCCGAGCAGGTATTTGCGCGTGAATTCGTCGGAGGAGCGGGTTTCCCGGATCACCGAAGGAAAGTGAAGTCGATGGTCGCGCAGTACTCGCTCCACGAAGCGCGGTGGCAGTCGATCCGAAGTCTGGAACTCGCGCAGGCCAGCCTGATAGAGCTGGTACCAGAGAGTGCTGGCGTGCACCTCGGCGAACCCCCAGGCCTTGGCGGTGGACTTCCACTCTGCCCGCGTCAACCCCAGCGCTTCCGTCGGGGCAGCGGACCGTTGAGTCTCAGTATTGAATGGGGCCTCGGCCTCGGACATCGGCTCCGAGCCTAGGTCAATGGCTTGCGCGGCGGAAGGCTGGGCAGGGGATGACCCTGTCATGGAAATCGATGGCTCCGGACGATCAGTGCGGCGCGGTTGTGGAAATGAGTTTTTGAAACTCGGAGTTTAGAAAACTCAAATCACCTGAAGTCCCGCCTGGCATGATGGATGGGTCGGGAGCCGGGAATCTTGGCCGCTGATTTTGTGCGCCGGGTTGAAAT
>JBDKKQ010000045.1:0-3429 GCA_039796015.1 Verrucomicrobiota bacterium | reverse complement strand
AACCAGATCCGTAGCTATGTCTTTCAACCCTACCGTATGGTGAAAGACCTGCGCACCGGGGTGCAGACGAGCGATGTCCAAGGGGTCATGGATGGCGCATTAGATCCCTACGTCAACGGATGGCTGCGCGGCGGATGCCCGAGCAAGCGCATGCAAGGTGTGAGCGAAGACGAGGAGTGACCCGGCATGGGCCTTTTGGGGACAGCCCAAGGCCTTCAATCCGCCCTCTGGAGGCATCCGGGGCGGTGGCTTTTGGAAATTATTTGTTCCCGACGGCGAGCAGAGTTTCCAAACAGGGTTCCTGCTCCTCCCGCGCCACCTTGGTGATCTCGATCCCCGAGAAGTGGGCCGCCTCCAGCCAGCGATGAAGATCGCTCTCAGCGAATCCGAGCCACCGATCACCGTAAAGTTCGCGCGCCTGCACAAACCGGTGCTTCACGAGGTCAAGGATCATCACCCGGCCGCCCGGCCGAAGAATCTTGGCTGCAGCCAGAAGAGCCTTCGACGGGTCTTCTGCATGGTGGAGAGCCTGACTGAGGATCACCAAATCGACCGAAGCGCCCTCGATAGGCGGGTTCTGCAAGTCCCCCTGACGGAACTCCAAATTGGTCAGACCATTCTGCCGGGCCTTCTTGGCACCGAACTGGACCATTTTTTCGGAATTGTCCACGGCGATCACCGTGCGGCAGCGCCGTGCCAGCAACTCGGCCAGAAGCCCCTCACCGGAGCCTAGATCTGCCACGTCAATTGCTGGCAGCATCCGGAGCAGTAAATGACCAAACGCCTGCCAAGATCGACCCGGCCCATAGCTGCGGTCGAATCGGCCCACCACCTGATTAAAATAGACCTGAGCTTGCTCGTCACGACGGGCCAACACCCGTCGCAAGTTGAGTTGATCTCCCTCGTGCTCGGGCAACTCCTTAGCTCCTTGCATCGCTAACCGCGTGAACTCGCGAATTTGTACATCGGCCTGTGGATTCAACCGATAGAAAGTCCGTTTCCCCTCCCGGCGGGAGAGAACCAAGCTCGTCTCAGCCAGCAGGCTCAAATGGGTAGAAACGCGGGACTGCCCCAGACTGGTGATCTCTTGAATCTCGTTGACCGGCAATTCCTCCGATTCTAGCAACGCCACAATCCGTAAACGGGTCGGGTCAGCCAAGGCACGCAGGGATCGGAGGGTGGGGGTCATGGGTGGAAGGAACCAACGTCCCTATTGAAACCCTCCAGTGGCCCCAGAACAAGCTTCTCTCACCCCCAGCACCATCGAGAATCGCCTCTCCCATTGTTCGAATAACGTCAACTTTCCGAGGCAGCAGCGGAACCCCACCGCAACCCGACGATGAACCCCTCACTCCCCGACTCATTTGCTAGAGAAATACTTCGAGAATAGTAGAGAGTGGTACATTTTGTGTAAATAGTTGGGACCGACCCCGTCTCGATTAAAGAGCGTCCAAACGGCTGGAACAAGCCAGACAGCGCTGGATGCCCACTCGCGCCTTGTAGGGAAGCCCAGAGTCCGCATAAAGTTTTCAACAGTCCTAACACACCTCTAGTCCCCACTCCCCAATCCATGAACTCCAGAATTCGCTTCAAACTGTTCCTCATGATGGTGCTTGAGATCGCCATCTGGGGGGCTTGGCAGGTGCAAATCTTCAACTACATGCCGATGCTGAAGTTCGAGGGCTGGCAGATGAACCTTGCGGGGTCAATGTTTGCCATCGCTTCGCTGGTTGGCATTTTCTTCAGCAATCAATTCGCTGATCGCAATTTCTCCGCCGAGAAGTTTCTCGCATTCAGCCACCTCATCGGTGGAGTCGCATTGTTAGCCACTGGATTTATGCGGGATTTCTGGCCGTTTTTCGCCTGTTTCCTGGTTTATGGGTTGCTTTACGTACCCACCATTTCGGTCACCAACTCACTTGCCTTCACCCACCTCGCCGATCCAGCTAAGGATTTCGGGTTTGTACGTATGGGCGGTACGATTGGGTGGATCCTGGTCTCTTGGCCGCTTGTTTTCCTTCTCGATGCCAAGTCCACAGTTGAACAGTTGCGTTGGATCTTCTTCGTTGCAGCGATCATCTCCTTCGCCCTCGCAGCCTTCAGTCTGACCTTGCCCCACACTCCTCCTCGCCCAGTCGCCTCGGGCGAAAGCGGATTGGCTTGGGTGAAAGCGGTCAAACTACTCAAGTTGCCCTATGTGTTGGTGCTTTTTCTGGTCACGCTCATTGATTCCACCATCCATAACGGCTACTTCGTACTAATCGGTGGGTTCCTCCAATCTGCCATCAAGATGCCCGACAATTGGATCTCAGCCGTCACCACCATCGGCCAGGTGGCCGAGATCGTGACCATGCTCGTATTAGGCACTGTACTAAAGCGTTTAGGCTGGAAACTGACCATGCTCCTTGGAATTGCCGGCCATTTGGTCCGTTTCCTCGTCTTCGCTTTTTTCAACTCTCCGTCTGACATGTACCTGATCATTGCCGTCCAAGTTCTCCACGGCATTTGCTACGCCTTCTTCTTCGCCACGCTGTACATTTGGGTCGATGACGTGTTTCCCAAAGATATCCGCACCAGCGCACAGGGCCTCTTCAACCTGCTCGTCCTCGGCGCGGGCCTCGTGCTCGCAAACTTTTGGTTTGGGGCCCATAAGGCAGAAGTGACCAGCGCAACCGGTGTGGTGGACTACCACAAACTCTTCCTCCTCCCTTCAGGTCTAGCCGCCGCTGCAGTCGTGTTGCTTGCTATATTTTTTCGCCCACCTACCGCCCGACCTGCGGAAGTTGGAGCGTCTATCGCAGCGCACTAAGCCGCGAGCAGCACCGGATCCTTCCTAAACCTTGAACCCTAAACGCTTCCTTGCTGCCATGAATCGTCGCCAGTTTCTAGGTCAGGCTTCGATGGCGGCCGCCTTGGCCACCACAGGGTGTTCCCTGTGGCGGGCCCGGGATAAAGACCGCTCCTTCAAGATCAGCCTCGCTGAGTGGTCCTATCACAAGGCCCTCTTCAGCAAGAAGATGACCCACATGGACTTCCCCATCGTGGCGCGAAGGACCCATGACTTGGACGGAATAGAACTGGTGAACCAGTTCTTCAAAGACCAGGTCAAGGACATGGGCTACCTGAAGGAATTCAAGGATCGGGCCGACAGCGAAGGGGTCCGCTGCCTGCTCATCATGTGCGACGGCGAGGGCGCCCTCGGAGACCCCGATGCGGCCAAACGCAAGCAGGCCGTCGAAAACAACCGCAAGTGGGCCGAGGCCGCCAAGTTCTTGGGCTGCCATTCGATCCGGGTCAATGCTGAGACTCACGAGGCTGGATCCTTTCAGGAGCAGCAAAAGCGCGCCGCCGATGGCCTGACGCAATTGTCCAAGGTCTGCGGCTCGGTTGGCGTCAACTGCATCGTCGAAAACCACGGACACCTCAGTT
>JBDKKQ010000044.1:0-4722 GCA_039796015.1 Verrucomicrobiota bacterium | reverse complement strand
GGGCCGCCACGGCCGGGGTACCCCAGCCGACTGCATTGTCAGTGGCCGTCAGCGCCAAGGAATACCCCGCACCGGCGCTGATCGCCAGGGCCGGCGGCATCCGGGGCGGCGCCGGGACTTGTTTCAAGGCCGTGTCACCCCAAGCCATAATGAATCCCTCCCGGGATAGGGCGAGGGTGTGGTAGTCGCCCGCGGCAATCCGGGCGATACGAGGAAGGTTGGCGGGAATTGCAGCCTGTCTCCGGTCGTTGGATCCCCAGCAGACCACGGTTCCATCGGATTTCAGGGCCACGGTATGGGCTGCGCCGGCGGCGATGGCCACCACTCCGGAAAGCCCGGGCGGCACCACCGATTGCAGGCTGCTGTTGTCGCCCCAACAGACGACGGTGCCATCGGGGCGCAGGGCCACCGAGTGGAAATGACCCGCGGCCACGGCGATGGCTTCTGTCAATTCTGGCGGGACGGCCGTTTGTCCATAACGAGTGTCGCCCCAGGCCCGGACCATTCCATTGGTTAAAATAGCCAGGGTGTGGAAGGCCCCTGCGGAGACAGTCTGAACTGGAGGCAGGCTATTGGGGGTACTGAGCTGGCCGAGGGTGTTGGTTCCCCATCCCCAAAGTTTTCCATTAGCATCGAGGGCATAGCCGTGGACGAAGCCCCGGGCGATGGCGACGGCGTTGGTCAATTTCGGGGGAGTGGGGCCGATTTCGCGTCCCCAAACCACGAGTTCACCTGACGGTCTCGGAAACTCCCTCAAAGGATGGACTCCCAAGACATCAATCCGGGTCCCTTTGGGCTCGTGTTGGAGGGTGCTCTCCAATCGGGCTTCCAGCGTGTAACGACCGGATTCTGGTCGTTCGACGCCGAAAAAAACCAGGTTCACATTGGTTTGGCCGGTCAGGGACTTGCCGTCCCGATACCACTGGTAGGTGGTGTAATTGGTGACGATGGTGTTGTTGGTGGTGTAGGTCGGGTCGCCTCCGTCCGGCGGGGGATCGTTCGTGACGATCGTGATGTTGGTCTTGAGCGAGAGGGGTTTGAGTGAAAGCGGGCGCAGTCGCAGTAAATCGCCGCTGAGCAACTGTCGATCCCGGTCGACGGTCTGAAACAGGGGGATGCTAGTCTTGTCGCGGGGCAACGTGTTGGCTGTGAATTCCGCGAGGTCGTTGGCTCCATCGCCATCAGTGTCGGCCACGAAGGGGTCGCTGCCGAAGCGCAGTTCGAGGACATCACTCAGCCCGTCCCCGTCAGAATCCGGCTCGGGGAACGCCTTCGCCCGGAACGAGTGCGTGGGGTTGGCTCCTAAAAGTGCGAGGCTCACGCAGAATCCCCCAATGAGCGCCGGAAGCATTCTTATCGAAAGGTAAGGAAATAGTGGTAGCAAGCGCATGGGAATGGTTCGTAGTGCCGCTTTTTCCCCCTTTCAGTGGTGTAAGGGAGAGCAGCGACGTTCGAGGGATGGATATTAGAAGCATGATGAACGCCGAACTCCGCCGCACAAAGAAACTTTTGGTGACGATTTTTGGTCGAATGCCGAAGTTGTTGAAGGGGGACCTGACTACTGTGTCACGTTCAGCACTTTGACACCCTCGGTGGATGCGGGATCAATGGCGTTCATTGCGTTGATCGCAGTGGTGGCAGTGCTCATGTCCGCATCTTGCATCAGGGCTTTGAGGTCCGGAAGCGCCGCCTTGGCCGCAGGTCCGATCTGGCAGAGTGCGTAGGCAGCCAGGCGGCGGATCACTGTATCGTCTGATTTGAGTAACGGGATGATGTCCTTAACCGCGGAAGCGGAGTTTGGGCCTCCGGCGGCGAGTTCGCTCAGTGCGTTGGCTTGGGCATCGGTGCTGCCCTTGAGTTGAGCCACCTGAGCGGGCACATCGACCGCCTTGGCGGCGTCCTCAGATTTTCCACAGCCTGCAGTGAGCAGAAGCAACGACACCGCAGCAATTGCGCCTTGATAGGCTATCCGGGAGATCATGCCCAACAGTGTATCGAGACCGATGAGGGGGTCAATTCCGTCGTGGGTGGGTGCCGGAATCTAGCTCAGCACGATGAAGGGAATGGGTGTCCTACCAGGTGAAGGCTTTGGGCGCTGGGGTGCCGCGTCCGGCTTCGATGCGGTGACTGCGCTGGGAGTCTAGCACGCCAAAGTCTTCGGCAGTCCCATCGGGCCACCGAACCCAGAGGCGTCCTTTCTGAGCCGAGCCCAAACCAAAGTGGACCCGAGGGTCGCCACTGGAGCAGTAGCCCTGATTGGGTTGGTGATTCTGCCACTGGACGCCGGTTTCGGACTCCAGTCGCAGAATCGCGTTGCGCGGGTTCAAGCCGCGACGTCCATGCAATTCAATGCGTATCCAACCCCGGTCGGGCGCGCTGATGTTGCGCAACAAGTGGACTGGGCCATCCCGGTTAAGAACCACCAGATCTTGCGCGCCATCGTTGTCGAGGTCGCCCACGGCCAGTCCGCGGCTGGTGGCTTCCAGCAATGGGGTTGTTCCTCCTTCGGGCAAGACTGCGGCAAAACGACCGCCTCCCAGGCCTCGGCTCAGAGAATTGGCTTCTGCAAAGGGGTCGCCGGACGGCAAGCCGGTTCCAGTTCCCAGTCGAACCCGTCCATTGGCGACGTAGATGTCTAATTGGCCGTCATTGTCGAAATCGGTGACACTCAGACCGAAACCCGTGTGAGGAAGGCTTCCAGCCATCGGTCCATCGTGAGTGACGGCGTCGACGAAGAGACCGGCCTGATTGCGGAAGAATCCGTTGCCCTCTCCGACCAAGTGGGTCACGAAAAGATCGAGCCAGCCCCGCTGTTCGAGGTCCACGGCAACGACGCCCATTCCAGCCCGCGGAATGCCCATGGAATTGAGCGCGCATCCCCGCAGCGGGGCATCCTCCTCAAAGTGCCATTGGCCCCGGTTCAGCCAGAGTTGGTTGGGGGTGGCGTCATTGGCCACGAAGAGGTCTATCCGGCCGTCGTGATCGAAATCGCCCGTGGCGACGCCGAGGCCATTGCCGTAGGCGCGATCCAGACCGGCGGCAGTGGTGACGTCTTCAAACGTGCCGTCCCCCCGGTTGCGGAAGAGGACTGTCGGGGTGGGAGCGTTGTAATTGCGAGGTGAGCAGTAGTCCCGTCGGCCGCCATCGGAAAAACACTCCATTTCGATATTCGGGGACCAGCGCACGTAATTGACCACCATCAGGTCGAGGTCGCCGTCTTGATCGATGTCCACGAACGCCGCACTGGTACTGAAGCGGTTGACGGCCACCCCGGCTCGAGCTGTGACGTCTTCGAAGGTTCCGTTACCGCGATTCCGGTAAAGCCGGTTGGAGCCCACTTGAGTGACATAGAGGTCCTCTTGGCCGTCGCCATCGTAATCGCCGACCGTGCAACCTATCCCGTAGCCGGAGGGACAGGCTAGGCCGGCGGCGGCAGTGACATCCTCAAAACGCCACTGGCCGAGGTTGCGGTAAAGCCGGTGAGCCGGGGCGGCGGGTCGATCTGGATCCAGCGATCCCCCATCGACGCAGAACACGTCCAGAAGACCATCGCCATCGTAGTCGAGGAGTCCAACGCCCCCGCTTTCCATCTCCGGGAGCCAGAACCGGCCGGAGGCTCCAGAATGGTGAATGAACGAAAGACCGCTGCCGCTGACGACGTTGGTGAACCAAGGGTGGGCCGGGGTCCGGTGGGTTGCAGCGGGTTCGCTGGTCTTGGTTAACGCCCGATCGGCTGGTTCACGAGAGCAACCGAACAACAGAGCGACCACAACAGCTAGGACTCCCCATCGCAGCCGACCGAGAAACAAGGAGGTATTCATGGCGTACGTTCTCCGCTTTGGGCGGCCAGCCATCGCAGCACATCCATCGAGCGCTGTGATCCCCTGGAGTCTCCGGTCGAGGCTTGGATTTCAGCCAGGAGACGCAAGGCGGGAACGAGTGCGGGATGGATCTCTAGAGCCTTGTTCAACAAGGCCACTGCGGGCGCTCCTTCATGCAAATTACGCCACCGGATGGTGGCCGCCTCGAGCAGGATCTCGGCATTGGCTGGATCGCAGCGTGAAGCCTCTTCGAGAGCCAGGAGCGCTTCGGAATCTTGTTCGGCGGCGAGGTGGGCGTTGGCCAGCGCCAGATGGGATTGGGCGAGACGCGGAGCCAGATGGATCGCCTCGCGAGCTTCTGAAAGGGCCGCTTCTTGGTTACCGAGTTGCGCGTGGGCATGGGAGCGAGTGATGCGCAGTGCCGCCGCCTTGGGGTCAGCAGCCGAAAGTGGGTCCAGCAAGGCGAGGGTTTTCTGAGGTTGGCCGGATCGGTTGAGAGCCACGCCCAGTTGATTGAGCAGTCCCGGGTGATTGGGATGGAAGGGACGGATGCGCTCCAGCAATGCCACCGCACCCTCCGGTCGTCCCAGAGCGGACATAGCCTCGGCTTGCTGGAAGACTCCTGGCAGCAAACGGACTTGTTCGGGTGCGGTCTCCGCCCAGGGGTCGGACATGGGTTGTCGAGCTTCTCCGGTCCCTGCGGCAATGGCTAAACGCGCTTCGTTGGTTCGGCCGAGCGAGCGGAGGATTTGGCCGAGCAAGTAGAAGGCGGGTTTGGATCCCGGATCCAGACGAAGTGCTTGCTCAGCCAGCGGCAGGGCTTGATTGGCCTCACCACGCCGGAAATGAATTTCCGCAAGACCTAGGGCCCCTCGGGACTCTTTGGGAGCCAGTCGCGTCA
>JBDKKQ010000043.1:0-3934 GCA_039796015.1 Verrucomicrobiota bacterium | reverse complement strand
TCGATTTTCTGCACCCGGCCCGACGCCGGGAAACACTCAATCCTGCCACTTTGTCATCTAACCCCGTCGATATGAGCGAACAGATTACCCTTCGAGTCGGTCAAAACGTCCCCCACTTCGAGATGGAAACTTACGATCCCGCCGCAGGCGATTTCGGCAAGTTCTCCCTCGAGGCATCCAAGCAGAGCGGCCGCTGGACTGTGTTGGTGTTCTACCCCGCCGACTTCACCTTCGTCTGCCCCACTGAACTGGCCGATCTGGCAGTGGTCCATTCCCAGCTGAAAAACCTCGGCTGCGATGTTTATGGCGTGTCCACCGACACCAAGTTCGCGCATCTGGCTTGGCGTAATTCTGAGAAACTTCTGGCCGATGTGCATTACCCGCTGGCCGCCGATCCGACGGGTGCGGTTTCCAAGATCTTTGGAGTCTACGACTGTGGCAGCGGCTTGGCCCTCCGCGGCACGTTCATCATCAATCCTGCAGGCACCTTGGTCTCCAGCGAGATCAACTTCTACAACGTGGGACGTGATGCTTCGGAGCTGCTGCGGAAGATGGAAGCCAACGCCTACCTTATCGGCCATCCCGATCAGGCCTGCCCGGCTAAGTGGAAGCCCGGTTCCAAGACCCTAACCCCGAGCAAAGACATGGTGGGCAAAGTGTTCGAGGCTCTCCAGTAAGAGATAAAAATCAGGAGACCCACTCCTAACGGCCAATCGAATGGCCAATCGAACGGTCAGGTCAAGGGGCTCCGAAGTTTCAACCCTTCGGAGCCCCTTCTCTTTCTCAGAATTCGTCCTACCGCCGACGCATTGCCACTGCATTGCCACTGCTTTGTCGATTGCGCCTCCGACGTAGACTCTTGCAGCCTCCCGTCGTGGAGCACTTGGATCCTCAACTGATTCGAACGGCCCTAATTCAGGCCCTGGAGGAAGACCTCGGTAGCGGCGACGCCACCAGCTTAGCCTGCATCCCACCCGAGGCCGAATCCACGGCTCGGATGAATGCTCGTGAACGCCTCACGGTCGCCGGTTTGGCGTTTGCTGAAGGGGCCTTCCGGGAACTGGCTCCCAATGCCGTGATCCGCCGGTGCGTGAAGGACGGACAGTCTTGCGAAGCCGGGGTGACGCTACTGGAAGTCTCTGGCCCCTCACGAGCCTTGCTGTCGGCCGAACGCGTGGCCCTGAATTTCGTACAACGCCTCTCTGGGGTCGCCACTGCCACTGCCCGCTATGTTCGCTTGCTGGAGGGCACCCAGACCCGGATTTTGGACACCCGAAAGACCACCCCGGGCTGGCGGCGCTTCGAAAAGTACGCGGTGCGCTGCGGAGGCGGGGTCAACCATCGGATGGGCCTCCATGACCGGATTCTCATTAAGGACAACCATTTGGCGGCGCTGGTAGGCGCGGATCCCGACCCTGTAACCGCCGCAGTACGGCGCGCGCGCGCTCAGTTTCCGTCGTTGTTCGTCCAGGTCGAGGCCGACACCCCGGACCAAGCCCAGCGGGCAGCCGAGGCGGGTGCAGACGGGATCCTTCTGGACAATATGCCCCTAGAGGTCTTGCGGGAGTCTTTGAGACGCATCGCCGGCCGTTGTCAGACCGAGGCCAGCGGAGGCATCCATGAGGCCACTGTCCGAGCTGTCGCCGAGACCGGGGTTAATTTTATCTCGATCGGTGCGCTCACCCATTCGGCCCGTGCAGTAGACATCGGTTTGGATTTCCTCCCGTGAATCCCGACACTCGCATTCTGGCCGCAATGAGGGCTGCCGGAGAGACTGGCATCTCCGGTGCCGCATTGGCCAAGGATCTGGGAGTCTCCCGGGCGGCCATCTGGTCCCGTATCGAGGACCTTCGCAAGGCCGGTTACGACATCGAGGCCAGCCCTCACCACGGTTACCAACTCCGCTCGTCCCCGGATCGGCTGCACGCCGATGACCTCTTGGCCCGTTTGGGGCCTGGCAAGCTCATCGGACGCGATATCCAAGTTTTCCAAGTGACGGCCTCCACCAATGATGTGGTTGAAAAAATGGCCCGAGACTCGGTCCGCGAGGGCATCGTTGTCTTTGCCGAATCGCAAACCCGCGGGCGGGGACGCCTGGGTCGGCAGTGGATATCCCCTTCGGGCAAAGGACTCTGGTTCTCCGTTCTGCTTCGACCGCAACTCCCTCCCGCAGCCGCCACGCAATTGACGGTGGTCAGCGCCGTCGCCGTGGCCCGTGGGATTGAACGCCACACCGGACTGAAGCCCGAGATCAAGTGGCCCAATGACATCGTCTTCGGCACCCGAAAGGTGGCCGGCATTTTGCTAGAACTCGGGGCCGAACTCGACCACATCCGGCACGTCGTGCTGGGCATCGGTATCGACGTCA
Organism: Verrucomicrobiota bacterium; assembly: GCA_039796015.1. GTDB lineage: Bacteria > Verrucomicrobiota > Verrucomicrobiia > Limisphaerales > UBA9464 > SXXZ01. The sequence continues at coordinate 1,566 of JBDKKQ010000043.1, read as the reverse complement.
ATCTCAGCGCTGATGAAATGCCCGAGGAATTGCGCACTATCGCCACCTCGTTGCGAATCGAAGGGGGACGCACCTTTGATCGCTCGGATCTCGCGGCCACCGTCCTCGCCGAGTTGGACGCCGCGTATGGACGGCTCCGTCGGGGTGATTTCCATGAAATAAGCGACGAGTGGATGCGGCGCTGCAGCACCCTCGGTCAACGGGTGACAATCCGGATGGCCGACCGAGTCGTCATCGGCCGGGCCGAATCTCTCAATGAAGACGGGGCCCTGCTCGTGCGGACTGAACATGGGCGATTGGAGCACATCATCGGCGGTGACGTGTCTTTAACAAAGGGTCCGACGCTATGATGCTGCTGCTGGACGTGGGCAACACCCACACCCACGTGGGCTTGGGCGGCCCGCGCAGCCTTCGAACGCTGGGTGATATTCCCACCTCGGCATGGTCCGATGGGACCGCAACCGGACTGCTCGAGGCGCTGCTTCCCAAGCGCATGCCCGACCAACTGTGTTTCTGCAGTGTGGTTCCGAAAGCAACCCCACTCCTCACTGGATGGGCCCACTCGCGGTTGAACCTAGCCCCACTACAACTGACCCCGCAGTCCTTGCGCGGTGTGGGCATCGATTACCCCCATCCGGACACCATTGGTCAGGACCGTTTGGCCAATGCCGTCGCCGCCCATCACCACTACGGAGCTCCGGCGCTGGTCGTCGATTTCGGAACTGCGGTGACCTTCGACGTGGTGGACCGGTCAGGCCGGTATGTGGGCGGCATCATCGCCCCGGGGCTTTCTGCGATGACGGATTATCTTCACGAAAAGACGGCGCTCCTGCCTCGGATTCGTATCCGGAATCCCCGACGGGTGGTCGGCCGCAACACCGAGGAGGCGATGCTCTCCGGAGCCGTCTTCGGTTACCGGGGCCTGGTGCGTGGCCTCATCATCGAGCTGCGCCGAGAACTCGGGGTGAGCCGCCTGCCGGTCGTGGCCACCGGCGGCTACGCCCGCCTGATTGCTCGCGGGTTGCCTGAGATTGAGGCGGTGGTCCCTGGATTGACGCTGGAAGGATTGCGACTCACTGCCCTCGCCCATTGCGCAAAGCCTCTTCCCACATAAATTGCCGAACATGGCCAAATCCATCGCATTGAGTCTTCGTCCCGGTGATCCAGCCCCGCCGTTCAGTGCGGTGGTGACGGACGGTTCGCAAATCACTTCCAAAGACCTTCTTGGGAAGCCGGTGGTGATTTACTTCTACCCGCGCGACGACACCCCGGGCTGTACCAAAGAGGCATGCGGTTTCCGCGACCAGTATGCGGCTATCCAGAAGGCCGGAGCTGTTGTCCTCGGAGTGAGCGCTGACACGGTAAAATCCCACGTGAAGTTTACCAACAAGCATCAACTTCCCTTCCCCCTGGTGGCGGACACGGAGTCGGTGCTTGCCAATGCCTTCGGGGTTTGGGGCGAGAAGGTCTTCATGGGACGGAAGTACCAGGGTATTCATCGAGTGACCTTTTTGATCGGCCGAGATGGCCGGATCGCGCGAATTTGGGATTCAGTGAAACCGGAGA
>JBDKKQ010000042.1:0-3693 GCA_039796015.1 Verrucomicrobiota bacterium | reverse complement strand
CTCTCCACCATGACGAACTCCAACGAATTCCTTGGCACCGGCCGCCGCAAGACTTCCGTGGCCCGGGTCCGCATCTCTGCCGGCTCCGGCAAGATCCATGTCAATGGTCGCACCTTCGAGGTGTACTTTCCTCTCGAGTCCCAGCGCATGGCTGTCCAGCAGCCCTTCGTGACGACGGCGACCTCGGGTAAGTACGATGTGTTCATCAACGTAGCCGGCGGCGGCCCTGTCGGTCAGGCCGGAGCGGTCCGTCACGGCATCGCTCGCGCCCTCATTGAGGCCGATGCGGCCCTGCGTCCCCTGCTGAAGGCCGACGGCCTCCTGACCCGCGATCCTCGTATGAAGGAGCGCAAGAAGTACGGTCAGCCCGGCGCCCGCAAGCGCTTCCAGTTCAGCAAGCGCTGATCGGCTGGAGCCTCACAAAGGTACCCGAGGGGCACTCTGGGGCTTCAAAGCCTCGCTCCTTGGGTTCGACAAATTTCGAACAATTTCGACAAATTTCGACAAAACCCCACCGATTTGGTTTCGGTGGGGTTTTTTATTATTTTCTTTAACGAGCCGAAGAGCACCGATCCCGATGCTCATTCCGAATGCCAATTCCCAGTCTCTATTCCGAATCTGGAAAATTCCCTGTTCGCCCCCTGAGGACGCGTTCTGTAGAGTTCTGCCCCGGTTGCGTTGTCCATGAATTCTAATTCCAAATCCGTTCGCGTCGCCATCGTCGGAGCTTCTGGCTACTCGGGCGAAGAACTTGTACGCCTGCTACTGCGCCATCCCCAGGTCGAACTCGTGGCGGTCACCTCGCGACAAAGTGCCGGGCAGACCATCGCTCAGGTGTTTCCCAAGTTTGCCATGAACCCGGTGGCTCGTTCGTTGAAGTTCAGCGATCCCGACACGGCCACTCTGGCTCAACAGGCTGAAGTCGTTTTCCTAGCCCTGCCCCATGGCGTGGCCGCTGAATTCGCCATCCCGCTGTTGCGAAGCGGCTGCCGAGTCATCGACCTGAGCGCCGACTTCCGTCTCAAGAGCGCGGCTGTGTACAAAGAGTTTTACGCCCACGACCACCCTGCCCCGGAACTCTTGGCGCAGTCGGTGTATGGCCTGCCGGAGATCCACGGGGAGGCGATCCGAGGCGCCCGCTTGGTGGCATCGCCGGGGTGCTATCCCACCAGCATTCTTTTACCAACGATCCCGCTCCTACGGGATGGATTAATCCGGCCGACCGGCATTATCGCCGATTCACTGAGTGGCGTTAGCGGGGCTGGCAGAAAGGCCGATGTCGATTACCTGTTCTGCGAGTGCAACGAAAGTGTCCGTCCCTACGGTGTTCCCAAGCACCGTCACCTCTCGGAAATTGAAGAGCAGCTATCGGCTGTGGCAGGCAGCCCCGTCGTCATCCAATTCACGCCGCACCTGATCCCCGTCAACCGAGGCATCCTAACCACCCTCTATCTGGCCCCCTGCCAACATCTCTCCAGCCCTGAAGAGGTAACGTCTCTGGGCGAGCGAATCTCCGCCTCCTACGCCAAGGCCTATTCGAACGCGCCGTTCGTGCGCTTGCTGGAGGGCAAGGCCTTGCCCGACACCAAGAACGTAGTGGGCACCAACGTGGTAGAGATCGCTTGGCGGCTTGACCCTCGGACCGGCCGACTCATCGTCATGAGCGCCGAAGACAACATTCTTAAAGGAGCCTCCGGTCAGGCAGTTCAGAGTTTGAACCTGATCTGTGGATTCCCGGAGACGACCGGATTAATCTAATAAGCTATCGATCCCGAACCTCGGACGAGGCTTCGATCGGGAGAGAGTGACAATTTTTCAACCACGCCTGCGGGTATTGCCCGGGAAGGCTGCGGCTTCTACGATCCCTGACCTGATTCGAGACTATTGCAACCATGAGTGAGACCCCGTCTGCTGAAACGCCCATCAACCCGAACGAGGCAGCCAATGCCAATGGCCCTGCCACAGAGGCATCTGGCCTAGATCCTGTGCAGGCCCAACTGGCCGAGGTGCAGGAGCGGTATGTCCGCCTGTATGCCGATTTCGAGAACTTCAAAAAACGCGCCGCCCGCGAGCGAGATGAAGTACGCCGGTCCACCACCGAGTCCGTCCTCGGCCGATTGCTTCCGGTGCTCGACACCTTCGAAATGGCCATGCAAGCCGCGGCTCAACCCAACACCAACCTCGAGTCGCTCAAGGCCGGTGTGTCCATGATCCAAGGGCAATTGCGCAACACGGTCGCCGATTATGGCGTTGAAGAAATCGATGCGATGGGCAAGCCGTTTGACCCTGCGCTGCACGAAGCCCTCTCCCAGCAGGAAACCACCGAAGTCGCCGAGGGCTTGGTAATTTCACAAAATCGCAAGGGCTACCGCATGAAGGATCGCCTCCTGCGGCCTGCAGCCGTAGTCGTTGCCCGCAAGCCCGGCTCCGCAACCGCAAACACTCCGAGCGAATCCTGAACCATGGCTGCCTCGAAGAAGCGGGATTATTACGAGGTGCTCGGTGTGGAACGCGATGCCACGCCAGAGCAAATGAAGAAGGCCTACCGAAAATTGGCCGTCCAATACCACCCGGACAAAAACCCGGGCAACAAGGAAGCCGAAGAGCAATTCAAGGAATTGGGCGAGGCCTACGAAGCCCTCAACGACCCCCAAAAACGCGCAGCGTACGATCAGTACGGCCATGCGGCCTTCGATCCGCGCATGCGGGCCGGGGCCGGAGGAGCCCGCGGCGGTGGCGGTGGCTTCCATGACCCGGGTGACATCTTCCGAGAAGTCTTCGGAGGCGGGGGTGGCGGTGGCGGCGGCAGCATCTTTGAGCAGTTCTTCGGAGGCGGGGGTGGCGGTGGTGACGATGAAGGCCCCACCCAAGGCGAGAACCTCCGGTACGATTTGGAGATCACTCTCGAAGAGGCCGTCACTGGCACCGAAAAGGAGCTCAGCTTCAGCAAGCCAATGCGCTGTGAGCCGTGCAGTGGCGGTGGCGCTGAGAAGGGCTCGAAGACAGTGCCCTGCCAGACCTGCGGCGGTCGCGGCCAAGTGACCCGCAATGCCGGCATCATCATGATGCGCCAGACCTGCCCCCGGTGTTCTGGAGCTGGCAAAGTCATCGAGCGCCCGTGCCGCACTTGCAGCGGCGAAGGTCGCGTCAACCAGAAGACCTCCGTACGCATCCGCATCCCCGCGGGTGTCGACACCGGAGTCCGATTGCGTTCCTCCGGCAATGGGGCCGCCGGTGTCCGAGGTGCGCCCAATGGCGACCTGCACGTCATGATCCATGTGCAAGAACACGAGATCTTCGGCCGCAATGGCCGAGACCTTACCTGCGAAGTGCCGATCCGCTTCGTGCAAGCCGCCCTCGGAGGTGAAATCGACATCCCCACCCTCACGGGCAAGGCACGCATTGCTATTCCTTCCGGAACGCAATCTGGCAGCACCTTTCGACTCAAGACGCGGGGCGTGAAAGATCTGCAAGGCGGTAGCCAAGGAGACTTGCTCGTGACCGTTCGGGCAGAGATTCCTCAGCGTCTCAATGCCGCGCAGCGCGCCAAACTCGAGGAGTTCGCCGCCCTATGCGACGAGAACGTCAATCCGCAATCCAAGGGCTTCTTCGAGAAGGCGCGCGCCTTCTTCAAATAGGTTCAAGCCGGTGCGACGGACTCCCGTCCCTCGCACCGGGCCAGCCCCTTTTTTC
>JBDKKQ010000041.1:0-2882 GCA_039796015.1 Verrucomicrobiota bacterium | reverse complement strand
TGTGGCGCGATCCTAGATGTCGACCGAAGGGTCTCTAGGTAGGGATCGATCTCCGAGCGGTCCACCCCTCAATGACGGGTTTACGACCTGACCCGTACCGCGATGGAAGTTGCCTCCCTTCACAGAGATCGTTAGCCAAGGCGGATGAAGACAGACGTCGGCGTGTGGGGAATGCGAATCGGGCAGCGATGGCTGGCTGCTGGCGTCGCTCTGGCGCTCACCTTCGCGCTGGCGCAGAACGCAACCGCCCAGGCCAACTGGCCTCAATTCCGCGGGGCTGAAAGCCGCGGAGTCGGCACCTCGGATCGGCTGCCCTTGGTCTGGGGCCCGGAAACGAATGTTGCCTGGCGTGCAGAGGTTCCCGGACGCGGGTGGTCTTCGCCGATCGTGTGGGGAAAACGGGTGTTCCTCACCACGGCAGTGAGCGAGGGAGAACTGGAGGCTCCGAAGAAGGGTCTGTATTTCGGCGGCGACCGCCCGGAACCCCCGAAGCAGCGCCAACGCTGGATGGCCCTGTGCCTCGACCGCGACTCCGGCAAGACCCTCTGGAGCACCGAGCTTCACGGAGCGGTTCCGACCACGCCCATCCACCTCAAGAATAGCTATGCCTCCGAGACCCCGGTCACCGACGGCAAGCACGTGTACGTGCTGTTTGGATCGGTGGGGCTGTTCTGCCTCGATCTCCAAGGCAAAGTGGTTTGGTCGCAACCGCTGCAACCCCACAAGATGCGCTACGGATGGGGCACCTCCGCTTCCCCGGTCTTGCACGAGGGGCGGGTGTATGTGGTGAACGACAACGAAGAGGCTTCGACCTTGAGCGCCTTTGACGCCAAGACAGGCAAGATCCTGTGGCAAATCCCGCGCGATGAACCCAGCAACTTCAGCACTCCCTACCTTTGGAAAACCCCCAAGCGCACCGAACTGGTGGTTCCGGGCCGCACTCAAATCCGCAGCTACGACCTGACAGGCAAGGTGCTGTGGCAACTGCAAGGGCCCTCGACGATCGTCATCCCCACCCCGTTCGAGGCCGAGGGGTTGCTGTATGTCGGCGCGGGGTACGTCGGTGACAACCTCAAGCTCAACAAGCCCGTCTACGCCATTCGCCCCGGCGGAGTCGGCGATCTCACCCTGGCGGAAGGAGCCCGGGAAAGCGCCACCATCGCCTGGATGGAAGCCAACGCTGCCCCGTACAATCCGTCACCCTTGGCTTACGATGGCCGATTCTACGTGCTGTGGGATTTCGGTTTTCTGAGCTGCCGCGATGCTCGAACCGGCCGGGAACTCTACGGCAAGCAGCGGATCAAGGTCGACGGAACGGCCGGCTTCACCGCCTCACCCTGGGCCTACCGCGGGCGGGTCTTCTGCCTCAGCGAAGACGGCGACACTTATGTGGTCAGCAGTAAGGACCCCTACCAGTTGGAGCGGGTCAATGCCTTGGGCGAATTGTGCATGGCCACTCCTGCCATCGCCGGGGACCGACTCTTCATCCGCACCGCCTCGCGCCTCTACTGCTTGCGCGAAAATCGTTAGTCGGAGCTACAAGATCCCTCTTGGCCCCCGGCGTCTCACGGTTAGCCTCTGGCCATGCTATGTCTCGGGCGTTCTCTGTGGCTGGGAGTCTTCCTCCTCGGCGGAATCCTCTCCGGGTTGGCCCATGACGGCGACCCAACCAAGGCCGCGCCCGACGACGCCATGACGGTGGATCCGGGCCACTCCATGCACGGGCAGATCTTCAACGAGGGCCTGCGCCAACATGCCCGGCTCATGTCGGGAATGCCGGAGATCCACTTCGACATCACCACCACCAACGACGTAGCCCGAAAGTTTTTCCTGCAAGGCGTGGGCCAGTTGCACGGGTTCTGGTACTTGGAATCCGAGCGTTCCTTCCGCGAGTCGGCCTTCCACGATACGAACTGCGCCATGGCCTACTGGGGTATGGCCATGGCCAATGCCAACAACGCCACCCGCGCGGCCGGATTCATCAAGGAGGCCGACCGCCGCAAGGGAACCGTCCATCGCCGCGAGAAACTCTGGATCGAGTCCTTGGCCGAGTTCCACAAGGACCCGAAGCGCGACGAGAAGGACCGCCGCCGCGACTACACCCGCGCGCTCGAGAACATCATCTTCGAGTTTCCCGAAGACGTGGAGGCCAAGGCCTTCCTCGCAGTTCACGTGTGGGACAGCAGCTACAAGGGTTGGCCCATCGGGAGCGCTCAAGCGGTCGAATCCATTCTCAAGGAGGTCTTCGCGCAGCAACCCATGCACCCGGCGCACCACTACCGCATCCACCTCTGGGACGGTGAGAAAGACGAGTCGGCCATCCGGGCGATTCCCTCGGCCTCGAAATCCGGCCAGAGCTCCCCGGGCGTGGCCCATCAGTGGCACATGGCTGGGCACACCTTCAACAAGCTCAAGCGCTACCCCGACATGGCGTGGCAACAGGAGGCTTCGGTGCGCGTAGACAACAGCCAGTTGATGGCCGACCGCTTGTTGCCCGACCACATCCACAACTACGCGCACAACAGCGAGTGGTTGGTACAAACCTACAACTACATCGGACAGGTGAGCCGAGCGGTAGATTTGTGCGTCAACATGATCGAGATGCCCCGGCATCCCGGTTTCAACACCCTCGACAAGCAGACCAACGGGATCGCCTACGACAAGCGGGGCACCGGGTCCCACGGGCGCCGACGCCTCATGGAGACACTGCTGCGCTGGGAACTGTGGGACGAAGCCCTGCGACTCAGTCAGACCCCCTATTTAGAACCGACCGTTCTGGCCGACGAGCAAGGCCGACGGGCGCGCCTGCTCGGGTTGGCCCATCTCGGAAAAGGCAACCGCGTGGGCGTCTCGGAGCAAATCGAATCCATCGAGGCGGCCAT
>JBDKKQ010000040.1:0-14421 GCA_039796015.1 Verrucomicrobiota bacterium | reverse complement strand
CCGTGGGACGACGCCACGAACCGCACCCTGATGAAGGGCGCTTACTTAGGAAACGGAGACCTCGGCGCCCATTTGGGTGGATCCCGGCACTCGCTGATTTACTACCTGGGCAAGAATGGATTCCACGCCGGAAACGACACCGTCGGGTTCCGCGCAGGCGACGATTCTGCGCCAGGTCCTTACAAGCAGCACATTTTAAATTTGGCCCGTTTGACGATCGAGGCTGCGGCGGAAACCGAGAAGGCCGATTCGCCATCGGACTATTCCGTCACCCAAGACCTGAAGAATGCCGAGATCCGAACTGAGTCCTTTATGGCCGGCGCCTCGGTAAAAACCCGGGCCTACCTGTCGCCCTCCAGCAATGTGTTGGTTTTAGAGTTGTCCACGAGCGGCGGGAAGGATCTCCGCCTGCAGGCCGCGCTTTCGGTCATCGGCAATGCATCCGTCGCCCAGCGTGCTGGCAGGGCCAGGTCGATGATTTGGGTGACCAAGGAGCCCAACGCCGAGGGCGCTCCTTTCTACGTGAAGGGCGCGGTGGCGGCCCAGATCCTCGGCACTCAAGCCCTGACAACTACCGACGAGCGTTCCCAATCCCGTCTGACCTTCACGCTGCCCGCGGACGGCGGGGTTGTCCTCCTGGTTGTCCAGGCTGAGCACACCAAGAATGCTTCCTCCCCACTGGCCAAAGTAAAAACGGCCCTGCGCCGCAGCACCACCGCCCGCGTCGCCGATTTGTCGGCTAGCAACAAGGCTTGGTGGCGACGGTTCTGGCTCCGGTCGTACATCCATTTGGGCGATCCGATTCAGCGCTACTGGTACAATCACCTCTACCTGGTGGGTTCCGCCGCACGCAGTGGCAACGACAACGGGTCAGGCAAAGCTCCGGGTCATTGGGGGCCCTGGAATCGAGCCGACGACATGAAGTGGTTCGGGAACATGGGGATGAACTACAACGCCCAGAATCCCTACTACGGAACCTTCACAGCCAACCACGTCGATCTGGTGGATCCGTATGTCGAGACCATCCGATACTACGCCGAAAACACGGCCCGACGGCGTGTGATCCACCGATGGGTTTCTCCGGAAATCGCAGCACACATGCCCGCGAGTTGCCGGGGCGTCGAGTTCGAAGGTTCGTTCACATCCCACGGAACTCCCTCCACCGCCGGAGGGACGCAGGGAGGTGAAGATTGCTGCATGGCCACCAACGCGGTGTTCGCCATCCTGCCAATCGTATGGAAGTGGAAATACGGTCGGGACACTCAGTTCCTCGCCAAGACCGCCTACCCGTTGATGCGGTCGGTCGCCGATTTTTTCGACGATTACATCGGCGCGCCGGTCAATGGCCGGTACGAGGTGTACGGATCGGTCCACGAAGGGGCCAACTGGTTCGCTAAGAATGACATGTTCAGCCTCGGCGCGATCCGGTTCCTGTACCGGGAGATCGTGGCGGCCAGTCTCGAACTCCGGTGCGACGCGGATCGGCGGGCCCACTGGCAGGATATCCTAGACCACATGAGCGAGTACCCGCTCCAAGCTTGGGGCTCGAACGTCACCTTCCGGCCCGACGCGGTGCACGACGTGATGGAGGCGCTGCACTACCAGGGCGGCGCGCGGAACACCGGAGTCATGTTCACCACCACCTTCGACAACATCAGTCACCGGACGCTGCCGGCCTATCGGTTGGCCACCTGCAACACGCTCGACCGTGGCAACATGTTCCACCCACAGCGCTGGTGCGGTTGGCAGAATGGCAACGACTTCGGAATGATGTTTGTGATGGCGGTCCGCGCGGGCTACCAGGCCGATCGGGTGATTCAGGCCATCAAGGGCTGGAAACCCGAGCCCAATGGCGTCGTCTCGCAGAAAGATGGGGGTGGCATCGAGACCGCCGGAATCATCGAGGCCATCAACGGGATGCTGCTGCAAAGCCAGGACGGGGTGATCCGGATCTTTCCTAACTGGGATAGGTCTGTGGATGCGGAGTTTCATCGACTGCGGTCGGTCGGTGCATTCCTGGTTGGGGCACGATATCGGGCTGCCGGTCGGATGGTGGACTCGGTCCGGATTTTCAGCGAACGCGGTAACCCCTGCATCGTGCAAAGTCCTTTTGACGGAGCCTGCATCGCCGTCACCCGGGCGGACACCGGGCAATCAGTGTCACTCGTCCAAGATGAAGACGAGTTCACCTTCCGCACGGCGGCCGGAGTCACTTACCTGATAACCCGCACGGACTGCGCGCCCGTTGCTATCGGTGCTCCGGTCATCACCACTCACCCGGCCGATACGACGGTGGGTTTGCCCGAGGCGGCCTCTTTTTCGGTGTCGGCCACGGGAGACGGTCTCCGGTTCCAATGGCAAAAGAATCGGGCCGATATCCTGGGTGCGACACACCCCACCTACACCACCCCGGCCACAACGCTGTGGGATATCGGCAGCGAATACCGCTGCGTGATTTCCAACGCCTCGGGTGCCCTTCGAAGCCGCCCCGGAACCTTGAACTTGGCCAGCGCTCCGAAGTCGAATCGACACCCTATTCTCGGGACGTGGTCTTACCGCCACGCCGGTCGGGACTATTCACGAGAGTTCACTCCCGACGGCCAATGCATCCTCCGCGAAGGCAGCAACATCGGCTGGACCAAGGCCTACTCGGTGAGCGACGAACGCACGGTCCTGGTGGACGGAACCTTGCGCCATGTGTTGACAGCTCCAGACACCCTAGACATCGAGAGCACCTTCACCGGCAAGCGGACGTCCCGATGAGAGCCAGGGGTTCGTGCCACGAAGCCCGCCGAGTATCCAACTGCGCACGAAACCGCGCCGACGAAGCCAGGGCTTTTACCAACCGCGTGCAGGGACTCGGGTGATTGACGGTGAAAGGCGTTTGGCAGGAATCGCTTTCCTAGAGATCCTAATCCCACACCGCATGAACCGCTTCCTCCTGACCGGCTCCCTGTTCCTCGCCAGCCTCATGACCACTCCACGCTTGGCCGCCGCCGAATCCCGACTGCTCGCACCGGGCGCCCGCGTCGAGAAGCTCGGGGGTGGGTACGAGTTCACCGAAGGCCCGGCCGCCAATGCGCGCGGCGACATTTTCTTCACCGACCAACCCAACGACCGCATTGTCCGCTGGGACGCCCAAAGCGGCACCTTCTCCGATTGGCTCAAACCGTGCGGACGGGCCAATGGCACGTACTTCGATGCCCGGGGCCATCTGCTCACCTGCTCCGACGAATTGAACCAACTGTGGTCGATCTCGCCCGACAAGACCGTGACGGTGCTGGTGAAGGACTTCGGCGGCCGACTGCTCAATGGGCCCAATGACCTGTGGGTCCGGCCCGACGGTGCTCTCTACTTTACCGACCCGCGCTACCCGCGCCCCTACTGGAAGCGCGACCCCAAGACCCAACAGGCGGGAGAGCACGTCTATTTCCTCGATGCGAAGCGCGCTGGCGCGCCAAAGCCGGTGGCCACCGACCTCAAGCAACCCAATGGAATCATCGGCACACCCGATGGCAAAACGCTCTACGTGGCCGACATCGGCGCGGGCAAGACCTACGCCTACGACGTGCAACCGGGCGGCGAACTCGCGGGCAAACGACTCTTCTGCAACCTCGGCTCCGACGGCATGACGCTCGACGCCGAAGGCAATGTGTACCTCACCGGCAAGGGAGTGACCGTGTTCGACAAGGCCGGCCAGCAAATCGAACACCTAGACATCCCGGAGGGTTGGACCGCGAATGTCACGTTCGGCGGCACGAACAACGACCTGCTCTTCATCACCGCCAGCAAGTCTATCTATGGTGCCCGGCTCCGGGTGAAGGGTGCGGGTAGGGTAGTACAGAAGTAGGATTCTCGCCGGGAGGCTTGCGAGCCGTGCGGCGCGTCGTGTGATTCGTCGCCCAAGGATTGACGCCAGCCCCCACCCGCGGAAACGTGCTCTACTCGAATGGATTCGATTGAACAAACCACGGACGTGCTGGTCATCGGTGCGGGGATGGCCGGGCTCATCGCCGCGGCCGAATTGCAGCAGGCAGGCCGCCGCGTGAGGGTGCTCGACAAGGGTCGCGGTGTGGGCGGACGCCTAGCGAGCCGACGGGTCGAGGGCGCAACCTTCGACCACGGAGCTCCGGGCTTCACGGCGAGCGATCCCTGGTTCATCTCCCAGGTGCTACAAGCCCGCCTGAATGGAACCCTGACCCCCTGGACACCGGACGCCGCCGAGGTCCATCCCGACCTGCGCAGTTGGCGTGGAACGCCCTCGATGTCGGCCGTGCCCAAGCAACTGTCTCGGGGGCTGGACTTGCAGTTGGAAACCACGGTCACCCATTTGCGTGCCCTTGGGGGTCGGTGGCTCGCGACCACCGCCTCGGGACACACGTTCGCCAGCACATCCGTGGTGCTGACGGCTCCGGTGCCTCAAGCCCTGGCACTGCTCGACGCCGGCGGAATCGTGCTGTCGCCCGAACTCCGGTTACGCCTCGACGCCATCGAGTACGAGCGATGCCTCACGGTGATGGCAATGCTGGACGGTCCCTCGCGCATCCCGTCTCCGGGCGGCGTCCTTTTTAACCAGGGCCCCATCGCCTCCATCACCGACAATCAAGCGAAGGGGATTTCCGCCGAACCCTCCGTGACTCTCCATGCCACTCCGGCCTTCAGCTTCGAGCATTGGGATCACGACCGACTTGAAAGCGGACGCCTTTTGCTCGCGGCGGCCGCGGACTGGCTTGGCGCAGGAGTCCGAACCTTCCAAGTCCACGGTTGGCGCTACAGCCAACCCAAGATTCGTGACAGAGAACCGTGCCTGCTAGTAAACCACGCGCCGCCGCTGGCGCTGGCCGGTGATGCCTTCGGAGGCGTCGGTGTCGAAGGGGCTGCGCTTTCCGGCCGGGCCGCGGCCCTCGCCATCCTGGCCCTCGGAGCTAGTCCACAGCGGGCTTAAATCTGTCGACCTCAATCGTCACGACGACGGAGGAAACACCCAGAGCGAAGGCCGCCCGACATTGCAGTGAACGGCTCGGCCGAGCAGCGTGAACGAGGCCCACGAGTAGTAGAGATTACTGCGGGCGAGATTGCCGGCGACGAACCGCGGGGGCGGATAGGCGAGCCGTTCCAGGCGCGTTTGAACCGACGGAATCGGATAGAATATGTTCTGGATGGCAGCCCGGGGGCTGCCGTCTTCGCCGGTGAATTGCGGGAAGAGTTTAATCCATCCGCGGGGGTCGGCGCCGGCATCAGCCGCGGCCCGGTCGGCAGCAAAGACTGCGCCCCGGCTCACGGTGGGCATTACGAGCAAACTTAAGAAGGTCCAGAGGGTCATCCAGCAAGCATGTCCCATCAGGGCGAGGCCCGGCGGCCTATCGGCCAAATTGAAGACCATCGTGCCCAGGAATGTTCCCAGCAGGTTCCAAAACAGGATCAACAGGAACGCTCGGACCGGCAGACCCTGGGCGATTTGCCATCGGCGGCGGTACAGTTCAGCGGCCCTTTCCGCCGCCGGCAACGCGTCCATCCATCGCGCGGGTAAGAGGCTCTTCGCGCGGCGCCCCCAACCGACGATGCTGCCGGTGAAGGCAGGGTCTTCGACCGGAGTGACCAAAAGGGTTTCCCCACTTTCTAGGGTCACCTCTCGGATCGATGCCCCGGCGATCATCCGGTGCAAAAGGCTTCGTCCGAGGGCCAATGCCACCGTCGAAAGGACCAACCCAACGCAAAAGCCTCCGGTCCACTGCAAACTCATTATCCCCACGAGGCCGACTCCTGCCAGAACCAGCGAGTGGGCGACGATGCCCCCAACCCAGCGGCGCAGAAATTCCAGCGGCTGCGGGTGCCGAGCTGGAATCAGCACAAAGCCGCCCACAAAATCGAACACCGCTTGGATCGATACGATCGCCAGCCCCATTCCTACAGCGAGCCCCAGCGGGAAACTGCTGGATCCACCGTCCGGAATGCCTACCAACCACCCGAGGCCGGCGACCGCGCTCAGCACCCAGAATCCCACGTTGGTGATGCCCAAGCTCAGTCGACGGCGTGCCAAGGCGGATTGCTCGGAGGTCATCGGCGTGCTCCCTCCGCCCGGCTTTCATGGAAAGATTGCGGCTGCGCAGGCAAGAAAACCGACGGATCGGGCTTCCGATCAGCGATCCGGCACGATTCACCCACCGCCCTGTTAAAGTGCTTCATGGGGTCAACTTCCCTCAGGTGGAATGAAGTGCAACCTGAGAGCCTTTCCGACATCCACCCCCTCCGAACCCACCACCCCGGAGCCTCGGTCAATGCGCACCCATGGGACCCCTCCGACTTGGGAGTCTTCTCCGAGCCTCAGGAAATCGAAACAACTCGGCGGAGGGGTAGGACCGTTTTTGTCTCAGCGGTCGGATACCGTGTGCGCATGAACTTTGGAATGCAGACTTGTTTGTTACCGACTCCGGCTCGTTCCCCACGGCGAAGGGCGAGAGTGGCTCGTCACCTCAAAAGGCGCTCCTGCTGCGCGCGGCCGCTGGCGAGGCTTTGCAATAGGGATCTTGTGATTGGGATCTCGTGATTGGGACCTCGTGATCGGGTTGCTTTGTGATCCAGACGCCCGAATCCTTCGTGTTCGCTGACTGCACGCACCCATGCTCCACCTCGCTGAGACCCACCCGACCCTGCTGGACGAAATCGCCCGGCAATTGGCCTGCATCCGCGAGGTCCGGGCTCGGCATTGGTTGATCTTCCCCCGAAAAGGGCTCAGGGAAGCCACGCTCCACCGTTGGGCGCAAGCTTCCGGCATCGCGAGCCATTCTCAGGAAGTCGAACTCAAGGAACTCATCGAGCAGGCTTCCGGAGGCGGCAGCGCCCGATTTGATGTGGAACGCCTGCGCTGGACCATCGCCGCAGCATTGCCCGGTCTGCAGGACAGGCCTGAGTTCCCCCTGCCCCGCGAAGCCTCATTAAGCCCGCTCGACGCCACGGTGCTGGCCTCGGCCACCCAATTGGCCCGGGTCATTCATGAAACGCTGCTCTGCCGCACCGGCGACCGGATCTGGCCCGAGGGTTCTTTCCTGGCGGCATTGGTGGCCGAGAGCACAGTGGCCGAGCTGCTCAAGACCCATCCCGGGCTTCAGACCGACGCCGAATTCGCCGCCTCGTCCCGGGCTTGGATGGAATCCTGGCGATCCAAAGGCGGGCTTCCGCACCTCTGGATCTTGCTGGATGCCGGACTACCGGCCGGGCTGTTCCAACGCCTGCTGCAACTGCTGCAATGCCTGCATGTTCAGGCACCCGAACACATCCACTTGTTCGCC
The DNA here is from genome assembly GCA_039796015.1 of Verrucomicrobiota bacterium. Lineage (GTDB taxonomy): Bacteria > Verrucomicrobiota > Verrucomicrobiia > Limisphaerales > UBA9464 > SXXZ01. The sequence goes on along the minus strand of JBDKKQ010000040.1, from coordinate 7,132 downwards.
ATGGCGCCCAGCCGGGATTACTGGGCCGACCTGCCCATCAAGTCTAAGGCCAAGGGCCGGGCCAAATCCCATCTCCCCGCACACATGGCCGACCCGGCCTCTTGCGAGCCGGCTCCGGGCGGGTTGCTCTGGGCCTTCGGTCGCGCTTCACAAGATCTCCAACGCCAATTGGCCGACACCCTCATGGCCGTCGGTGACGGCGGTGCCGACCTCGACAGCGCTGAGCCTCCCGATTCCTTGCTGGGACGCCTCCAGACCTCCTGCCGAACGGCCGCCCACTTGCCTCCGGAGGCCTTGCGCCCGCTCGCCGCCAATGACGCCTCCCTGACCGTCCACGCCACCCACACGCTCCTTCGGGAATTAGAAGTCTGCCGAGATCGAATCCTTCAGGCCTTCCAAGAGTTAGAGGGCCTTCGGCACGAAGAAATTCTCATTCTCTTGGCCAATCCGCGGGAGCAAGCCCCGCTTATCGAAGCAGCGCTGGGAGGAGGATCCGAGGCGCGCCTTCCCTTCCGATTGGTGGGCGGAGGCGGGCTCGTGCTGTCCCCATTCGCGGCGAGTCTTTTGCAAGTGCTGGAGTGCCTGCAGGGCCGACTCACACTGAACGAGGTCCAAGAACTCCTCGAGAATCCGCTCATCGCCGATCGCTTCGACCTGAACGAAGCCGACGGCGATGGCCCGACCTTGGTGGAATGGCTTCAGGACGCCCAGTTTCGATGGGGACTCACCCCGGAGCATCGGCGGCTCTATCAAGAGGTGCCGGAGCCTCGATGGAACCTCTTCTGGGCTCTGCGGCGCTTGGGCCTGGGTGGGTTGGTTGCCGAGGGTCGTCGGGATACCGTGCTGGCCGCCTCCGAAGACACTTCGGCCACCGTACCCCTCGAGCGCACCAACGGGCTGGGACTGGCCTTGCTGGCTCGCTTGGCCCGCTTCGCCACACAAATCTCTGAGGCCCGAAACCTTTGGTGCTCGGCGGGGCCTCGCTCCATTACCGACTGGAATCAGGCTCTGGGCACGATCGTCCGCGAATGCCTTTCGACCCGCATCGGCAACGCGGCCGCTCATGCCGCGGCGCTCCACAGGGACATCCTCGAACCGCTCAGCAGGGCCGCCCACCCGACCCTCCCCCTCGAAGCCTCAGCCTACTTGCGACTGCTGGCCGAAAAGCTCCCGGCATTGAGCGACTCGGGCAGTCGGGGTAGCGGCGGCATCACCGTCGCCGACCTGCGCCATTATGCCGGAGTGCCCGCCCGGGTCGTGGTGGTGGCGGGCTTGGATGACGGGGTGTTCCCAAGATCCGAAGATCGACCGGCCTGGCACCCCTTGGCGCTGAAGCCGGCAACGGGCGATCCTTCGGCCCGAGACTCGGACCGCCACTGCCTGCTCTTGGCGATCTTGGCCTGTCAGGAGCGGCTCATCCTCACCTACCGCGGCCACTCCGATGAGGACGGCAAGGAGCGTCCTCCCTCCACGGCATTATCCGACCTGTTAGAAGCGGCGAACCAAACCACGCCGACGGGTCTGAGCGCCCCCACTTCAACGGCCCCTTCGGCCCGCGATGCGCTCACCTTCCACCATCCGCTCAACGGGTTCAGCGCCCAGGCCCTCCGGGCCGACCGACCGGCTAGCGCCCGAGGCCAGCGCACCAGCGATTATGCGGCGGCCCTGGCCTTAAGAGACCGTCTCGGCTTCCCCCCTTATCCGGGGCCTTGGTCAGAGCCGGCTCTTCCGGCCGAGACTGGTTGGAACCCCTCGCTGGCCGACGTGCGAACGGTGCTCGATCAACCCCAGCGCCTGTACGCCTCGCGCCTCGGGCTGCAATTGCCGGAAGAGGTCGAGACGGCCCGCGGCGAAGACCTCATCGATCCCGACGGTCTAGAACGCTGGGAGTTGCGGGACCGCCTCTTAACCGCCCGCCTGGAAGGGCTCGACACAAACACCTTGGTCTCGGTGCTGACGGTTTCTGGCAGCCTCCCGCGGGGTAAAATTGGAGAAGCCCTGCTCACCAAAACGTTGTCTGAATTGCCCGAAGTACCCGTGTTTTCTCCGGGTGATCGACTCACCGATACCCTGAGATTTCGGCTGACCGAACCGGCTCTCACTGCGGATAGAGACCCGGGTCTGGATTCGGGTTCGTCTCAGAATTCCTGGATGCTGGAGGGGCCTCCACGGGCACGCTGGTACCGTCGATCGGGCGAGGCGATCGTTTGGCAATTCTTTGCCTCCAAATCAAACGACGCAGGCGATTACCGCAGGCAACTGCTCTTTGCCTTCGATGCACTGGCCTTGGCGGCCTCGATGCCTGAATCGAATCCTGATCCCCTCACCGAGGCGCGTTGTGTGGGCCTCGACTCCACATGGACGATGCCGATGCCTCCTCCCGAGCAGGCACGAATTCAATTGCTCCGAGTGGTCCGACTGACCCGTTTGGCCCGCTGCTGGCCATTGCCTTTCTGGCCGAAGACGACCGGAGTCGCGTTGAAAAAAGGTAAAACATCCACGGTCTCCGCCAGCGACAACGTTCCCAGTTTTCCGGCGAGCCACGATTCGGTAAAGGTGTTGGACGCAGCCTTCTCACAATGGGCTTCCGAGAACGAAGACAACTCGGGAGGTGCTGACTGCTCACTCCCGTCCACCCGCGCGCTCTTCCGGGGCTGCGAAAACCCCTACGAGTGGGCCCCGGAGGGTCTGCCCGAATGGCTGCCACATCCGGGAACACCCTTGGCCTGGCGTCTGATAGCTGAGACCGAATCGTGGCGGGCGACGCTGAACCTGACCTCCGCATGAGCGAATCCTCACAATTCGATCCCCTGACGCAGGCCTTGTCCGGAGCCACGTCCATTGAGGCCAGTGCCGGCACCGGAAAAACTTATTCCATCACCCTGCTCTGGCTGCGGTTGCTCATCGAACGGAGCCTCCGTGTGGACCAGATCCTCGTGAGCACCTTCACTCAGGCGGCCACGGCCGAACTGCGCGAACGCCTGCTCACTTCGCTGCGGCGCGCGCTGTCGGCGGCCCAGGCGATTTCCGACGGACGCCCCGTCGACCACCACGATGAGGCTCAGATCCTCACTCGGTGGTTGGCGGCAGACCCTGACGCGTGTGCGGCGTTGACTGAACACCTGACTCAGTCGCTGAGCACGTTCGACCTAGCCCCCATTCAAACGCTCCATGGGTTCTGCCAGTCGCTCATCAGTCGGCATTCCCTCGAGTTGGCCTGCGATCCAGACCTGAAGCTTCAGGAGAATTGCGACACGCTGCTCGAGCAAATCACCGGAGACTTCCTCATGGAGGAGTCCGACACCCAGGCCCCCGATGCGGCCTCCCTCCGCCGGATGGCTCGAACACTTCAGGCGCGGCCCGCCGCGGACGTGCGGGGCGTGTCGCTAAGTCGCGAGCAATTGCGCGATGCCAAGGGCAGGTTGGTGTCCCAAATCGCACACGAGGCACCGGCCGCAATCGCAGGACTGAAGCTCGCGGTCAGCCGCAACGCCGTGGACAAATTGGTGACGAACCTGGTCGAAACCGCCCAGTGGAAGGCGCTCAGCGATTCGCAGGCCAAGAATCTGCCCCCGTCGTTTTTAGATCTTTGGGCCCGATATGCGCGGCTAGAGTTCTCTGAAAAACAGCTCCCGGCCTCCCGCCTGGCCGAGCGCATCCGTATCGAACTCCCGCGGCGCAAGACCCAGGCCGGTGTCCGAACCTTCGACGACATTTTACTGACGGTGCGCAATGCGCTGGTCACGCAAGGCTCTGAGGGGCCTCTGGCCCGGGCGGTCCGAAGTCGACTGAAAGCGGCCATTCTCGATGAATGCCAAGACAGCGATACCTTGCAAATTCAGGTCTTTCAGTCGCTCTTCGCCCACGCCGATACCGAGTCGTTCCTCATCATCGGAGACCCGAAGCAAAGCATCTACCGCTTCCGGGGCGCCGATTTGGCTAGCTACCGCTCACTGGCTAAGTCAGTGCATCCGGCGCCGCGGATGACCGTGAACCATCGGTCCGATCCATCGCTGGTTGCGGCCATCAATCACCTCTACGGTCCGAGTTTCCGCTTCCCGGATTCGTTGGTGAGCGATGCCCCCTTCGAGTACGTGCCCGTGACTGCCCGGGCCACCGAAGACCGGATCTGGGATCCGGCACCACGAAAGGCCGTGGTCATCCAGTGGATCCCAGAATCCGACCGGTACCGTGCCCTGCCCCGACTGGCTCGGCTCACCGCCCAAGAGATCGTGCGCCTGCTCCAAGATCCCGTGGAGATTGCCGACCGGCACACCCACCTGCGTCGCCGCCTGCTGCCGGGAGACATCGGAGTGCTAGCCGCCAACCACCGGGAACTCCGCCTGGTTCGCCGAGCGCTACAGGCTGGTGGTATCGCCTGCCAATCCTCTGGCAAGGGCCTAGGCAGCGTGTTCGAAAGCGACGAAGCACTCGACGTTCTCGCATGGTTAGAACTACTCGGTGCACTGCACCACCACGGCGAATTGCTCGGGCGGCTTTCGGCCTTCCTCGTGAGCCCGCTGGGCGCGGAGTCGGCCGCTCACGTCTTGGAGATCCAAACCCATCCCACCCTGCAGGCCGAGGCGTTCCAGCGGTTCCTCCAGGCACAACAAGAACTCGGACGGGTCGGACCCTTGGCGCCATTGCTTCGGTGGATCACAAGCAGCGAAGTTTCGGCCCGAAACCTGGGTTACGCAGACGGCGAACGGCGCATCACCAACTGGCGACAGGTGGGAGTGCTGCTGCAGGGGCGATTCGAGCAAGGACTCCGGAGTGCCGAATCGCTGGCCGCCTGGCTGGCTCGCCAAGTTTCCGATGCCCCGGAATCCCTCGGGGATGCCGCCGGTGAAAGCACCCTGATGCGCCTAGAGACCGATGCCTCGGCCGTGCAACTCAACACTATTCATGGGGCCAAAGGGCTAGAGTACCCGGTGGTATTCTGCCCCTTCCTGGGAATCGTCCGAGGACGGAGCCATCTCGCCGCATCCAACACGGCCGTGGCACGGTTGAGCGACTCATGGGTGGTCGATGTCGGCTCCGAAGACTTCGAGTCCACTCAGGAAGCCTCCCAAATACAAGAGGCTGAAGAGGACGACCGTCGCCTCTACGTGGCACTGACCCGAGCTCGCCACCGGCTCTACCTAGGAATGGCCCCCATCGCGGCTTCGAAACGAGGACCGAAGAACACCTCGGCATTCGAATCGCCGCTGGCCCTTTTACCCGGATTGGCAGCGCCGTCGATGGATCAGTGGCCTACCTTCTGGAGTGCACTGGATCCACACGGAATCGGCTTCTTGGCGGACTCTCCAACGACAACGGCCGCCGTGGCCTGCGAGTCGGCGTGGTCCACCGGAGCGCCTGCGGGCACGCCGCCGGTTTCTGATGAACTACTCAGCCCTCCGGCCCCGAGGCCTTATCTCTGCGCTCCGTTCGCTGTGCGTAGCTTCACCTCGCTTTCTCGATCCGATCTTGACCACGACCTGAGCGCTGCAGACCGAGATCTGGCAACCGTAGATGCAACCCCGGCCGGTGCGACCGAATCCGCTGAGAACACCGATGTTTTGGCAACTCTGGGGACGGCCGGCAGCCTCTTGGGCGACCAACTGCACCGCGCCCTCGAAGACTACCTAGGCAACGGCCGCTCCCTAGATCAGGCCGTCGCCGGCTACGACCAACCCGAAAATTGGAAGCAGGCCCTCACAGGAATCCTCGAAGCCGATCTAGATCTAGCACCGGGCGTGCGTTTTCGCCTCGGAGACCTTCGCAGCGATTGCATCACGGAGATGCAGTTTCACCTATCCGTGGGCTGTGTCTCGCCGGCGGCTCTGTCGGCGGTGCTCGTCCAAGATGCAGGCATCCAAGCAATTCTCGGGGGGCCTGAATGGGCCGAGAGCCTGGCGGGATGGTCGTTCACGGAGTTCACCGGATTCCTGCAGGGTTTCATCGACCTGATCTTTGAACGAGGTGGACGCTGGTACGTCGCCGACTACAAGAGCAACCGACTCCAACGCTACCATCCCGCGGCCCTGAACCGTGTGATGCTCGACGCACATTACTTGCTGCAGGCGCGTCTCTACCTATTAGCCCTGCACCGCCACCTGCGATCCACTCTGGCCGACTACGACCCCGACCGGCACCTCGGCGGAGTCGCCTACCTCTTTGTCCGCGGTTTTCCCGGGCAGGGCGTGTGGCTCGATCGAACCCACTGCGAAGATCTGGACCGCCTCGATGCCCTGTTCCACAGACCTGATCTCTGCTCATGAATTCTGGTCCATTCCACCGACTCTCCAGTACCCCCGCGAACGTCCCCGACGGGTTCGAAGAACTGGCCCAGGCCATCTGGCCAACCGTGGCTAAAGACTCTCCACTGGCTGAGCATCAGCCGCGGCTCCGTAGCCTCTTGGCCGAGCTGATGAGGCGGGCCAGCACTGGCATCGGTTCGTTGCCATTGACCGAGGCAGGGCTCAGTGCCGACGAGCGGATCGCGCTTGAACGGTGGACCGACTGCATCGCTATCGAAGGATCGGCACTGGTGCTGCCACGCTACGCACAGCAACTGCGAGAGATCCGCTCGTTCGTAGAAGCACGACTGCGTTCTCAAGGTCCGCGATTGCCCGATGCCGAAGTGGCCCGCCATCTCGGGCAAATCCTACCACCGCAGCGCATCAGCGGAACGGGCACCGGCTCGATCCAGACCCACTTCGACAACGCCCAGCAACGACTGGCCATCGCTGCCCTGGTAGATGCGCCGGTGGGTGTCCTCACCGGAGGGCCTGGCACGGGTAAAACCACCACAGCGGCCGCGCTCTTGGCCGTCCGGCACCGCATCGATGCGGCCCTGACTCCCGACCAAATTCTCGTTGCCGCACCGACCGGGCGAGCGGCCAGCCGCATCGGAGAGGCGATCGCACAATCTGCCGCCCGACTGACGGGGCTCGACGAGAGCGACCGGGCCTTCCTCAAGGGCATTACCACGGTCACACTCCACCGAGCTTTGGAATGGGGACCGGAGCCTCCGGAACGTGGCGGCCCCTACCGGCGGAACGCGCTCCGACCGCTCCAAGTCCGTGTGATGCTGGTTGATGAAGCCAGCATGGTCGATTTGTCGTTGATGCATGCGCTGATTCGAGCC